>VGPT01000042.1 GCA_016882485.1 Cyanobacteria bacterium M_surface_10_m1_298 | reverse complement strand
TGGATCATTTGGTTGATAAGGCTGATCTCACCCCATCTCCCTAACTAGGGTCAGGCGGCCACAGGGGCGGTCTGACGGGAGAAACGAACGATGTTGTTCGCTGTTACGTGTTTGCTCTGACCGAGCAGGCTTCAGTCACCCTCCTCATGCCCCGTCGAAACCATTGCAGCCCCGTGAAGTGGAGCTGAGCGGAATCGAACCGCTGTCCGAAACACTGGTGTGAGCCACCTAGTCCGGCCGAAACCGGACTCCTTCATTGTGGCAGCAGGAACCAGCACCGGTCGCAGTGGGCATCCCCGTACCGCAACGCCTCAACTGCATTGCCGTGGTGCCGCAGGGACTGGAGCAGGCCGCCGCCGAGGAGTTGCAGGAGCTGGGGGCCTCCGGCCTGAAGACCCTGCGGCGGGCCGTGGGGTTCCAGGCCGACCTGGCCAGCTTCTACCGGGCGCAACGCCGCGCCCGCTTGCCGTTTCGCCTGCTGCGGCAACTCGGCAGCTTCCCCTGCCGCAGCCGCGAAGACCTCTACTGGGGCGTGCAGCGCTGCATCGACTGGGAGCCCTGGCTCAAGCCGAAGCTGAGCTTGCGGGTGGATGCCACAGGCAGCGCCCCTGGGCTCAACCACAGCCACTACAGCGCTCTGCAGGTCAAGAACGCTCTGGTCGACTGGCAGCAGCAACGCTGGGGCGAGCGCTCGAGCGTGGATCTCGAGCAGCCCGACCTGAGCTTTCACATCCACCTCGGCGGCGGCCAGGCGACCCTCAGCATCGATGGCAGCGGCGAGAGCCTGCACCGCCGGGGCTACCGGCCGCGGATGGGCCTAGCCCCCCTCAAGGAAAACCTGGCGGCGGGGCTGATCCGGCTCACCGGCTGGGATGGCTCGGTGCCCCTCGCCGATCCCCTCTGCGGCTCCGGCACCCTGCTACTCGAGGCCGCCTGCATGGCCTTGAAGCGCCACAGCGGTTTGGATCGCTCGTTTGCTCTCGAGCAATGGCCTGATTTCGCTCGAACCCTCTGGGAGCAGGAGACTGCTAGCGCTGAAGCCGAGGCCAGCGACCGAGCCCTGCCCGCCATCGTCGGCAACGAGATGGATGGTTCGGTGCTGGAGGACGCCCGGGCCAACAGCATTGGCGCAGGCCTGGAGCAGGTAATCCAGTGGCAGCAGGGGGACTGCCGCAACTTCGTGCCCCCCGAGGGCCGTGGCGTGCTGGTCTGCAACCCGCCCTACGGCGAACGGATCGGTGAGCGTGATGCGCTCGAGCCGCTCTACAGCGACCTCGGAGCGATGGTGAAGGAGCGCTGCAGCGGCTGGAGCCTCTGGCTGCTGAGCGGGAACCCCGAGCTCACCGGCGCCCTCAAGATGAAGGCCAGCCGCCGCATCCCGGTGAGCAATGGCGGAATCGACTGCCGCTGGCTTCACTACGAAATCCGCTGAGGCTGGGTCCCTAGCGTGTCTGACATGGATCTGTTTCTGGTGAGCTACCCGGCCCTGGCAGCGGTGCCCCTGGAGGTTCAGCTCTTTTTCATCGGGGCGGTCTACCTCGGCACGCTGATCATCAGCCGCTTCTCCATTCGCCTCGGCATCCCAGCGGTGCTGGGGGTCTTGCTCCTGGGTTTGCTGATCAACATCCAGGTCCTGGATATCCGCCCGGAAGAAGTGGAGCGGCTGCAAACGTTTGCGCTCGCTCTGCTGCTCTTTTACGCGGGTCTGAAAACCGATCTCAAGGCGATTCGCGGCTTCCTGGAATACGGATTAATGCTGGCCATCGGTGGTGTGGCGATCTCCACCCTGCTGCTAGGCAGTGCGATCTATTGGCTCACCTCCGCCTCGGGCATGGCGATCGCTCCGGGGTTCACCGATGCGATTCCCCTCGGTGCGGCCCTGCTGGTGGCCGCCTGCCTCGGCTCCACCGACGCCGGCGCCACCTTGGGGGTGCTGCGGCAGGTGAAGCGCCATGTGCCGGAACGGGTGCAGCACCTGCTCGAGTTCGAGTCGTCGGTCAACGACCCCTCAGCCCTGATCCTGTTCAGCATCGCCCTCAGCCTGTTCACCGTGGGATCGGCCGGGCAACCGCTGCCCGAGCTGCTGATCCAGGCCCTCTCCCAGTTAATGCAGAGGCTGGGATCTGGATTGCTGGTCGGTATCGGCTTCGGCTACATCGCCAAGCTAATGATCAATCGCTTCGTGATGGACCGGGAGCAGCTGTTGATTGTCTCGATGTCCATCGCCTTTATGGACTACGGCTGCAGCCAACTGTTGGGCGGCTCGGGGTTTGTCGCCGTCTACGTGACCGGCGTGTTCATGACGAACCTGACCTACCAGCGCCCGGAGATCAATCACGAATCGATTCAGGAGGTTCTGCTCCCGTTCAACACGATGACCGAGATCAGCATCTTCCTGATCTTTGGTCTGCTGGTGGATCCCGCCAACCTGCTGCCGGCTCTTCCGGTGGGCGTGGCCACCGCCGCGATCTTGATGCTGCTGGCCCGCCCCCTGAGCGTGCTCTGCTTCCAGAAGGCCTCCCCCTTCCACTGGCGGGATTCCCTGTTGATTGCCTGGTGTGGACTTCGGGGTGCTGTGCCCCTGGCCCTCTCGTTCAGCGTGATCCGGGTGATTCCGCAGCTGCGCGGGCTGCCCAGCGAAGCCGCTCCGCTGCTGGCTCAGAGCTGCCAGAGCATCGTGTTCATCACCGTGATCCTCAACCTCTGCCTGCAAGGGCTATCGCTGCCCACGCTCTGCCGCTGGCTCAGCGACCCAGCAAAGCCCGAGTTGTCTTCGTGAGGCCCGCCAGGGTCTCCGGCAAGTAGGGCCCCCGCGTCAGCCACCCCCCCAGCCGCAGCAACAGACCGCTCAACACCAAATTGAGCGCGGCCAACGCCAGAGCTGCCTGAATCCAGCTCCAGGCCAGGATCTGGTGGAGCCAAACCAGCAGGGCCAGCTCCGCAGCAATCCAGGCCAGGCCGAGGGCGGAAAGCCCACCAAGCAGCACCACCACCCCGCCGATCAAGCGGCGCTTCTCCCGGTCGGCCTCCTTGAGGGCGATGCGCACGTGCAGATCCATCACGGATCCCACCAAGCCAGTGAGCCGCGAGGCCGCCTGAAGCGGCAGCCCCTTGCGCGCCTCCCGGCCGCCCTGATCGTTGGAGCTGGTCATGAGGAACGCCGACCGGACGACAGCAGCCAACCCACCACCAGGCCCACCGCAGCAGCCATCCCCAGGGTCATCAGAGGACGCTCCCGCAACGGTTTCTCCAAACGCGGGCGCAGGCTGGCGTTCAGTTCATCCACCAGGTTTTCCAAGGTCTGCTCCAGGGGGCGCAGGGAATCAGCCACCTGATGGGCGGATTCTCCGGTGAGGGCCACCAGCTGCATCAGCTGCTCCTTGATCGCCTCGCTGTTGCTTCCCGTTTGGCGGGCGATCAGCTCCACCACGGTGTCGAGGCTGCCGCGGGTGGCCTCAAGGGTGTGGCGCGCCAACTCGGGCCACTCCTGCTGAATGCTTGGCAGCAGGGAATCGAAGTGATCGCGGAAGCGAGCCGCAGCTGGTGCCGCCGCGTCTGGCTCCGCCTCCTGCTCAAAACCATTCACGCGGGTGTCCGAGTCCATGGAGGGTCGGGACGGCCCCCACACCGTAGTGACAGTCGCTTGAAATCGACAGAGGGTCGGCTACCTTGCAAGGGCTCGGCGCTCGGGCCTGTTGGTTCACATCAATCAGGTAGAGCTGACCCACTTCAAGTCCTTTGGCGGATCGATGTCGATCCCGCTGGAGCAGGGCTTCACGGTGGTCACAGGCCCCAACGGATCGGGCAAAAGCAACATCCTTGATGGGGTGCTGTTCTGTCTGGGTCTCGCCAGCAGCCGGGGCATGCGCGCCGACCGGCTGCCGGATCTCGTCAACAGTTCCAAGCTCAAGCAGGGCAAAGCCGCTGAAACCGTGGTCTCGGTGCGCTTTGACCTCAGCGACTGGCAGCCCGATGAGGCCGAAGCGGGCCTCGAACCCAGCGACGAGGGCCCCTGGATCAAGCCAGGGCAAAGGGAATGGACGGTGACCCGCCGGCTGCGCATCGCCCCCGGCGGCACCTACGCCAGCAGCTACAGCGCCGACGGCATTCCCTGCAACCTGCAGCAACTGCAAACCCAGCTGCGGCGTCTGCGGGTCGACCCGGAAGGCAGCAACGTGGTGATGCAGGGCGATGTGACCCGCATCGTCTCGATGAGCTCCCGCGATCGCCGCGGCCTGATCGATGAACTGGCCGGGGTGGCCCTGTTTGATTCCCGCATCGAGCAGACCCGCTCCAAGCTCGGCGATGTGCAGGAGCGCGAAGAACGCTGCGGGATCGTGCAGCAGGAGCTGCTGGTGTCGCGGCAGAAGCTCGAACGCGACTGTGCCAAGGCCCGCAGCTATCAGGACTTGCGCGATCGCTTCCAGATCGGACGCCTTCAGGAGCAACGGCTCAGCTACGAGCAATCAGAGGCCCAGCTCAAGCAACTGCAGAGCCGCCAGGAAGCTCTCAAGCGGCAGCAGGACAGCGACCGGCAAGCGGTGGCCGAAGGGCGAACCGCCTTGGAGCAGGCCTCCAAAGCTCTCGACCTGTTGCAGGCCGAGGTCAAAGCCCTGGGCGAAGACAGCCTGCTGGCGGTGCAGTCGGAGCTGGCAGGGCTTGAAGCCAGCGGACGCGAACTGACGCGCCAGGCCGAAAAGCACCAGCTGGCTGCCGAAGACTTCCAGCGCCAACGCATGGAGCTCGGTCGCCAGCAGGCGGATTTGCGCCAGCAACAACAGCAGCTCGCCAGTGGTGATGACCAAGCCAGCCTGGAGCAAGCCGAGCAGGCCTGCCGCAGCGCCGAAGCCGCCGTGGAGCTCTCCCGCCGCCGCCTCGGTGAAGTGGCCGGCCGCAGTGGCAGCTGGCTGGAGGAGCAGAAGCAGCGCAGCCGTCAACGCCAGGAGTTGCAAAGCCAGCTCTCACCGCTGCAGGCGGAACAACAGCAGTTGCTGGAGCGCCTGCGGCAGGAGCAGGAGCGCCTGGTCGAACTCAAGGAACAGCTGAATCAGGACGCCGCCAGCAGTGACGGAGTCAGCGATTCCCTCTCGGCCCTTGAGGGGGAGTGGCAGCGTCTGCTCAGCGAGCTCCAGCAGCAGCAGGGCCGCGCCCAGGAGCTGGCTGAGGCCCTCGCCCTGCAGCAGCGCACCCGCCAGCGTCTGGAGCAGGAACAAGTCACCCTCGAGCGCGAGATCGCCCGCCTGGAATCCCGCCGCGAAACGATTCAGGAAAGCCGCGGCACCGGCGCCCTGCGCCTGCTGCTGGAGGCGGGTCTCGATGGGATCCACGGGCCTGTGGCCCAGCTCGGCGAGGTGGAGGAAGCCCATCGCCTGGCCCTGGAGGTGGCGGCCGGAGCGCGCCTCGGCCAGGTGGTGGTCGATGACGATCGCATCGCTGCCCGGGCAATTGAGCTGCTCAAGGCCCGCCGGGCCGGGCGCCTCACCTTCCTGCCCCTGAACAAGATCCGCGCCGGCGGTAGCAGCGGAAGTCAGCGCAACGGGGCCGCCTTCGAACGCGGTGGCGGAGCCGTGGGCAGCGATGGCCTGGTGGGCCGGGCGGTGGAACTGGTGCGCTACGAGCCGGTCTACGGCGAGGTGTTCCGCTACGTGTTCGGAGACACTCTGGTGTTCCGGGATCTGGCCAGCGCCCGCCGGGAACTGGGGCGCTGCCGGGCCGTGACCCTCGATGGCGAGCTGCTCGAGAAGAGCGGGGCCATGACCGGGGGCAGCCTCCAGCAGAGGGGCAACCAGCTGAGCTTCGGCGCCAGCAGTGATGCCGATGAAGCTGAACCCCTACGGCGGCGCCTGCTGGAGCTTGGCGAAACCCTGGCCGCCAGCCGCCGCAAGGAGGCTGAACTGGGACGCGCCCTCGAAGAGCTCAGGCCCCAGCTGAGCCAACTGGAGCAGCGACGGGCCGCCCTGGAGGCCGAGCGCAACGCCGCCCAGCGGGCCCATGGCCCCCTGCAGCAACGCCGGGAGCAACTCAGCGCCCGCATCCAGCAGGTCGAACACGATCTCAGCAGTGGTCAGCAACGCCTGCAGGCCCTGGCCTCAGACCTCAGCCCCCTGCAGAAAGCCCTTCAGGATCTTGAGGCCACTGAAGCCAGCGCCCAATCCAGCGGAGACAGTGAACGCTGGCAGGGCCTGCAACAGGAACTGGAGGCAGCCGATGGCGCCCTGGCGGCCGCTCGCCAGGAGCGCGACAACCTGCTGGCGGCCCGGCGGGAGCGCGGTCTCGCCGCCGAGCGGGTCAGCAGTCAGCTGGAGGCCCTCAGCACAGAGGAGCAACGGCTCGCCCAGGCGGTCAATGCCCTGATCGCCGAGCGCAGCCAGTGGAAAGAGCAGCACCAGGCCGATCAACGCCGTCGCAGCGAGCTCGAGGCCCAACAACAGGAGCTGCAAACCCGCTTTGGTGAGCGCCGCCGGGCCCGCGATGAGGCCGAAGCCCAGCTCTCTCTGCAGCGCCAGAGCCTGCAGCAGAAGGAGTGGGAACTGCAGCGCCTGGGCGAGGAGCTGCTGGCCCTGGCCGAGGAGGAGCGCAGCAGCGCCCAGCGGCTGGAGCAGCTGCAACGGGACCTGCCGGATCCCCTGCCCGAGATCCCCGAGGAGGTGCGCGAGAACGGCCTTGAAGCCCTGCAAGCGGAGCTCAAGAGCCTTCAGGCGCGCATGGAGGCCCTGGAACCGGTGAACATGCTGGCTCTGCAGGAGCTGGAAGAGCTGGAGACGCGTCTGGCGGATCTGCAGGAGCGCCTCGATGTGCTCTGCAAGGAACGCGAAGAGTTGCTGCTGCGGATCGAGACCGTGGCCACCCTCCGCCAGGAGGCCTTCATGGAGGCCTTCAACGCCGTGGACAGCCACTTCCGTGACATCTTCGCTGGCCTCTCCGATGGCGAGGGCTTCCTGCAGCTGGAGAACCCTGAGTCGCCCCTCGACGGCGGCTTGAACCTGGTGGCCCACCCCAAGGGCAAAACGGTGCGCCGCCTGGCCTCGATGAGCGGAGGCGAGAAATCACTCACCGCCTTGAGTTTCCTGTTTGCCCTGCAGCGCTTCCGCCCGTCGCCCTTCTATGCCCTCGATGAGGTGGACAGCTTCCTCGATGGCGTCAATGTGGAGCGCCTCGCCGCTCTGATCGCCCAGCAGGCGGGCGATGCCCAGTTCATGGTGGTGAGCCACCGCCGCCCGATGATTGCGGCCGCAACCCGCACCATCGGGGTGACCCAAGCCAGGGGTGCCCACACCCAGGTGGTGGGATTACCACCAGCCGCCTGACAAAGCGCCGCAGGCTTTTCGGTCACAATGCGCCCATGACAACCACTCCAGCCGGCAGCGACCCGAACGCCACCCCGAGCGATCGCCTCTGGCTGCGCTCCGAGCTGATGGGCACCCAGGTGATCACCCGCGACACGGGGCGTCGCCTGGGGGTCGTTGGAGAAGTGGTCGTCGACATCGATCGCCGCCAGGTGGTGGCCCTGGGCCTGCGCGATAACCCCCTGACGCGCTTCCTACCGGGCCTGCCCCGCTGGATGCCTCTGGAGAGCATTCGCCAGGTGGGCGATGTGATCCTGGTGGATTCCGCCGATTCCCTCTCTGAAGGCTTTGATCCGGAGCGCTATTCCCGGGTGATCAACTGCCAGGTGATCAGCGAAGCCGGTGAGCAGCTCGGCAAGGTGCTGGGCTTCAGCTTCGACATTGAAACGGGAGAACTGACAACCCTGGTGCTGGGCGCCCTGGGCATCCCCCTGCTCGGCGAAGGGGTGCTCAGCACCTGGGAGCTCACGGTGGAGGAAATCGTGAGCAGCGGACCCGACCGGATCATTGTTTACGAGGGCGCCGAAGAGAAGCTCAAGCAGTTGGGCACCGGCCTGCTGGAGAAACTCGGCGTGGGCGGACCCAGCTGGGAGCAGGAGGAGCGGGAGCGCTACCGCCTCAACATGGTTCCGGTGGAAAACCAGCTGGCCGCCGGTCAGCCCACCGCCCAGGAGCAGCAGCAGCGGCGCATCGAGCCCGCGACCAACCGCCGCTTCGAGCCGGAAGAGGATTACGACTACGTGGAGGTGGAGCAACGCCGCGAGCGCGAACCCCTGCGCCAGCGCCGCTATCTCGACGACGAACCGCCTCAGCGCCGCTATGTGCGCGACGAATCCCCCCTGGACGTGGAGCCCTACGAGCCCTATCCCGATGAACGGGGCCCGCTGCCGCGACGCCGCGACAGCTCCAGCGATCCCTGGTAGGGACCTATCCCTCCTCGAAGTTCAACGAGGCGGAGTTGACGCAGTAGCGCAGGCCGGTGGGCTGAGGGCCATCGGGGAACACGTGGCCGAGATGGGCTCCGCAGTTGGAGCATTTGATCTCCGTGCGCACCATCCCATGGCTGGTGTCTTCATGGGTGCTGATCGCACCAGGCTTGGCACCCTCCCAGAAGCTGGGCCAGCCGGTGCCGGAGTTGAACTTGGTGTCGGAGCTGAACAGCTCGCTGCCGCAGCAGACGCAGCGGTACATCCCCTTGGCTTTGTTATCCCAGTAGACCCCGGTGAAGGCGCGCTCGGTGCCCCCCATCCGGGCCACCTGAAACTGCTCTGGAGTCAGCTTGTCGCGCCACTGCTCGTGATCATGCTGGGCGGCGTCAGCCATGGCTGAAGTGCATCGAAACCGGCGCTCAAGCTAAGCAGCATCAACCGGGCCAGCAGGCAGCAATTCCCGCACCATCCCGGCCAGGGCCGCCACGGCACCGGGCTGCCCCCGCAGGCTGCGCAGATCGTCGCGCATGCCCTCCAGGCGCTCGGGATGGGCCAGCCAATCGGCGGCCTCGGCGGCGATCTGCTCCGGCGTGATCGATCCCACCCGCTCCGGCACCACCTGGCGGGCCGCCGAGATGTTCGGCCAGGCCAGAAAACCGTGGTGGCGCATGCGCCATGCCGTGAGCGCCGCCCCCAGCAACCAACGCAGGATCGGCAGGCGAGCCAGGATGCCGATGCCGCCATCCCAGGCCTGCATCACATGCAGATGCTGGGTGGGCACCAACACGATCATCGGCACCCCGAGGGCCCCCAGCTCGGCGGTGTTGGCCCCCACCGTGGTGAGGGCGAGACGGCACTGACTCAGCACCCCATGGGCGGGCTGCTCCTCCACCAGCCGAATCGTTGTGCCGGCCGGCGTGCTGAAGCTCAGCCCCTCTGCCGTGGTCTGCAGCTGGACCTCACCAGCCCCATAGAACTGCGCGATCGGGTTGGCGGCGCTGCTGTAGGCCTGCAACTCCCGCACGCTGGTGGTGGGGGCCACGGGCAACAGAAAGCGGCAACCGGGCCGCAGGGCCGCCAGACGATCAGCCGCCTCCAGCAGAAAGGGCACGCCCACTTGCAACTTGGCTCGTTTGGAGCCGGGCATCAAGGCGATCCACTCCCCCTCCGGCAGGGGTTGCTGGGCGCGGGCATCCTCCGAGAGATCAGCCATCAGGTCGCCCACCACCTGGCAGCGGGGTTGCCAGCGCCGCGCCAAACGGTCAGCGGCCGCAGGCCCCATGGCGGCGATCCGGTCATTCCAGCGGGGCCAGCGCGCCACCCATTCCGCATAGGTGATGTGGCGATAGCCCAACCGCGCTGACAGCAGCACCGTCCAGAACTGATCACCTCCTAGAAACACCACCACGCCGTGCTTCGGCCAGACCCCATAGCGCTTCGGGCGCAACAGCAGGGGCCAGAAACGCCTGGCGGGGATGATCTGCTCAAACAGAGCCATCCGCTCCGCCACCTGATGCTCAATCCCCGTGGCATTGGGGCAGGGCACCAGCACCAGCTGCAGCCCCATGGCGGCATCGATCTGAACAGGGCGCAGAGGCAGTTCGCGATGCAGCCTCTGGGCGAGCGGGCGCACCCAGGTGGTCAGCTCGCCCGGGCCGTTGCAAACCAGAACGATGGCTGCCCGATTTGGGGAAAAAAGCTCAGCGGCGGCGGGATTCACGCTGCAGAGCTCTTAAAGAATGCGGATGGCGAGACTTGAACTCGCAAGACCGAAGTCACACGCCCCTCAAACGTGCGTGTCTACCAATTCCACCACATCCGCGTGGTAGTGAGATTCAACCGCTGCCGAAGCAGAGGAAGGAATCACGGGGGATCACCGACGGCGTGCCGAGGGTGTGAGGGAACAGCGCGGCTGCGCTGCCAGGGCAATATACCCATCGCCTGCCCCTTCCCCCCAGACAAGGCCGAGCAGAGCTGAAACCACCCTCAGTCAGCACTGATACAGTCCCACCGGCCTGCCCTGCCGGATTCGCCGGACTGCCACTGGATGCCCATCGGCAAATTGCTGATCGCCAACCGCGGCGAGATTGCGCTTCGGATCCTCCGCAGCTGCCGCGAAATGGGAATCCCCACGGTTGCGGTGTACAGCACTGTGGATCGCAACGCTCTGCACGTTCAGCTCGCCGATGAGGCGGTGTGCATCGGCGATGCACCCAGCGCTAAGAGCTACCTCAATATCCCCAACATCCTGGCCGCCGCGACGTCCCGCGGCGCCGATGCGATCCATCCCGGCTACGGGTTTCTGGCGGAAAACGACAAATTCGCCGAAATCTGCGCCGATCACGGCCTCACCTTTGTTGGACCCTCCCCCGAGTCGATCCGCTCGATGGGCGACAAGTCGACCGCCAAGGCCACGATGCAGCAGGTGGGTGTTCCCACCATCCCCGGCAGCGAAGGTCTGCTGGAGAGCGTCGATGACGCCCGCAAGCTGGCCGATTCGATGGGCTACCCCGTGATGATCAAGGCCACCGCTGGCGGTGGTGGTCGGGGCATGCGCCTGGTGCCCTCAGCCGATCAGCTCGAGAGCCTGTTCAAAGCTGCCCAGGGGGAAGCGGAGGCCGCCTTCGGCAACCCCGGGCTCTACATGGAGAAATTCATCGACCGGCCCCGGCACGTGGAGGTGCAGGTGCTGGCCGACCGTCACGGCAACGTGATTCATGTGGGTGAGCGCGACTGCTCCATTCAGCGCCGCCACCAGAAATTGCTGGAGGAAGCTCCGAGCGTGGCGATCAACGCCGATCTCCGGCGCCAGATGGGCGAGGCGGCGGTGGCCGCAGCCCGCACCATCGGCTACGAGGGCGCCGGCACCGTGGAATTCCTGGTGGATCGCAGCGGCAACTTCTATTTCATGGAGATGAACACCCGGATTCAGGTGGAACATCCCGTGACCGAGATGGTGAGCGGGGTCGACCTGATTGCCGAGCAGCTGCGCATCGCCGGCGGTGAGCCGCTCTCCGTGACCCAGGAGCAGATCAAGCTCACTGGCCATGCGATCGAAGTGCGCATCAACGCCGAGGATCCTCGCCAGAACTTCCGCCCCGCCCCCGGCAAAATCACGGGCTGGCTGCCCCCCGGCGGCCCCGGCGTGCGCTTCGACAGCCACGTGTACACGGGCTATGAAATCCCTCCTTTCTATGACTCTCTGATCGGCAAGTTGATCGTCTGGGGCACCGATCGCGACCATGCCCTCAAGCGGCTGCGACGGGCCCTCTCCGAGTGCGCGGTCACCGGGATCCCCACCACCATCGACTTCCACCTGCAACTGCTCGATCGCCCCGAGTTCATCTCTGGCGATGTGCACACCAAGTTTGTGGAGCAGGAGATGCTCCCGAACTCCTAAGCCGGAAGCACGCTGACCTTGAGCATCACCTGGGTGATCAGCCCCTGCTGACCCACCAGGATCTCCCGCGCCAGGCTGATCAGGCCCACCCAGATCACCGGCGTCACATCCACGCCTCCGATCGGGGCGATCAGCTTGCGGCTCACAGCCAGGATCGGCTCGGTGGGCAGTGCCACCAGCCGCCACACCCCCTGGCTGAGATCGACCTGGGGATACCAGGTCAGCACGATCCTGAACAGGAACAGCAGCGTCCAGGCCGAGAGCAGCAGACCGAAGACCAGGTGAAAGGGAGGCAGCAGCACCCGCAGGAGCTCGAGGGTCGTGTTGTCAGGGATGCCGGCAGGTCCCGTCACAAAGCTCTAAGCAGCTGCGATCCAATCGTAGGAAGTTGCCATCACTGCCTAGGATTGCCGGCGGATTCGGCAGTGCCATGACCCCCTCCCTCGCCAACTTTCTGAGCAGCCTTCTCTGGGGCGCCGTGATTGTGGTCATCCCCGTGGCTGCAGCTGTGATCCTGATCAGCCAGAACGACCGCGTCGACCGCAAGCTCTGATCCCCCTAAGGAGCAGCTCCAGCCTCGACGCCCGGCCTAAAGTGGCTTGAAAGGGCAAGTGATCCGTGGTTAACGCCAGCCTGAATTGGGCCAGCATTGTCGGGATCGTGCTGGCCGTTGGTGGCGCTCTCCTCTATTTCATGAGGAGCTTCAAGCCTGCTCTGGCCCGCGATTACGACGTGTTCTTCGCCGCCGTGGGTCTGCTGTGCGGCGGCATTCTCTTTTTCCAGGGCTGGCGTCTCGACCCGATTCTTCAGTTCGGTCAGTTTCTGCTGGCCGGCACCACGGTGTTCTTCGCCTACGAGAGCGTGCGTCTGCGCGGCGTGACCACGGAGCAGGCGCGTCGTTCCTCCTATTTCGACGACGACGATGAACCGTCGCCGCGACCACGCATGGGTGGCGGACGCGATTTTCGTGATGGTCAAGATCGCTTCGATGAGCCCCAGCCTCTGAGGCGGCGCATCCGCTCCCGCGATGACGAGTACGGCGAGCGCGAGGAGGAAGACTTCTATCGCCCCCGCCGTCCGGCGCCCCGGGCCGCCATACCCGAGCGGGCAGCCTCCCGTGATGACTGGGGATCAGGTTCCGAAGCGTCCGGGCGCCGCTACCGCGCCGGCAGTGCCCCGAGCAGCGGATCCAGCGAGTTCGGATCCCGGCGCCAGGATCGCGATGACCAGCGCCGCGGAACCCGGCCCACGAGCCGTCCCGACGACCTGCCCCGCTCCAGTCGTCGCGGCAGCAGCCCCGCCAGCCCTCGAGCCGGCGCCGGCAGCACCCCCACCGGTGAAGCCCGAAACCCCGGCGTTCCCCAAGGGTCGCCGTATCAGGCAAAGCCCCAAGCCCCGGAAGCTGATGCCGGCGTCAGTGATGCCGAATTCCGGCCTGTTCAGCCCAAGCCAGGCCCCCGCGACAACAGCTCCCGCTTCGACGACTGAAGCCTTTGCCGTCGTGGCGCCCCCTGCTGACCGTTGGGCTGCTGCTGAGTGTGAGCGGCTGCAGCCTGATCGGGGGCTTGCGCCGTCAGGCCGCCAGTCCCGCAGGGTTGGGCTCTGAGAACCGCGAATCCCCTGCTCTGAGTGGGGATGGCCGGCTGCTGGCCTCCCTGGTGGAGCGGGCGGGGCGCACCACGGTGATCCTGCAGGAGCGCCGCAGCGGAACGCTGCTGCCCCTGCGTCATCTGCGCAGCCATCAACCGCACCAGTCACCCTCCCTGAGCTGGAACGGTCGCTATCTGGCCCTGGTGATTCAGCAGGGTCAGCGCCGTCAGGCGGTGATTGAGGATCGGGCCACCGGGCAGTTGCACCCCCTCTTCCTCCCCGGAGGCCTTGAACCCCAAGGCCTCAGCCTCGCGCCCGACGGCCAGCGCATCGCCCTGACGGTGAGCCGCAACGGCAGCACCCAGGTGCAAGTGTTTGATCTCCGCGGCCTGTTGGAGGCCGACCGGGCCCCCGGACAAAAGGAAAGTGGCGGCGGCCCGGAGAGTCCACCATGAGGCGCAGCCTGCTCAGCGGCCTTGCCCTGCTGGTTCTACTCAGCGGCTGCAGCGGGGGTGGTCTGCGCCCACTGCCGGGCCTGAACCAGCAGCTGGCCAGACTCAACGGCAGCAAAAGCCCGTCGTTAGCAGGGAGCTGGCTGGCCTTCCTCGCTCCTCGCACCGCAGGGCGACTGCAGGTGCAGCTGATCGATCTGGCCCGGGCGACGCCAGTGCCTCTGCCGGGGTTGAACAGGCCCGATGCCCAGCCCCTCAGCGTGGCCGTGGATCAACGGGGCGAACAATTGGCAGTGGTGCGCCAACGGGAGGATCGCACCGAATTGCTGCTCTACCGGCGTTCCCTGCAGAGCACCCAGATCCTGCCGAT
>VGPT01000041.1 GCA_016882485.1 Cyanobacteria bacterium M_surface_10_m1_298 | reverse complement strand
GGGCTGAAACCCTTCTGGGATCAGGCTTCGACGGTTTGCAGGGCGGCTTCGTCGCTGCTGGCCTGGGGGATCGGACCGCTGCGTGGTGCGGGCAGGGGGCCGTCCTGCTTGACGGTCAGGTAGCGAATCACGTCTTCGCTGAGGCGCATGGCGCGCTCCAGTGCGGCCACCTGCTGGCCATCACCGTTGTGCACCAGCTGCACGTAGATGCCTTCCTTGTGCTTAGCGATGGTGTAGGCCAGGCGGCGCTTGCCGCGCATCTGGCAATCGAGCACCTCCGCGCCGGCCTCGCTCACGAGATCGCGGTACTTGGTGATGTGGGTCTCCACCTCTTCCTCCGGGATGTCCGGACGAAGGATGTACATCGTTTCGTAGTAGGGCTGCGACATGGCTTACGCGATCCGACGTGGACGCCGAAAGGGACGGTGGCTGGATCTCAGGGACTGTGCCCTCGTGACCAGCGGCGGATCGTCCACCCTACAGCTGCATGCGCACCGCCTCGGACAGGGTCGGTAGATCGGCTTCCTTCCCCCGCAGGCACTGCACCAGCGCGAAGGCCACCAGCACCAGCATCCCCAGGAACACGCTGTTGGCCAGGGTGCGCACGGCAAAGGTTCCCCCCAGCGGGGCCAGCACCAGGTTGAAGGCCAGCGAGACCACGATCAACACGATGTCCAGCAGGATCGCCTGGAGCACGTTGAAGCGCACGAAATAGGGCACCTGGGGATTGCGCACCACCGCCAGGAACAGCACCAGAAACAGGATGAAGCCGCCGAAGGGCACGGCCTGCTCCAGAAGCACCAGAGGCAGGGCTGGCAGGCTCAGCCACTGCAGGATCGGGAACAGGTTGGTGAGCGAGCGCCCGAAGGGCAGGCCGTCACTCCAGGGCAGGAGATAGGCCAGCAGAGCGAGCAGTCGCTGCCAGATCGGGATGGCCATGCTGCAGGTGGGAGCTGGTTGGAGGCTAGGGGCAGGTTTCCGGCTTCAGGGGGATGCCAGGGCTTGGATCAGGGCTTCGCGCATCACCGCGACGGGGACGTCGCTGCGGCCACTCCAGAGCCTCAGGGCCGCGGCCCCCTGCTCCACCAGCATCTCCAGGCCATCGAGCGTGCGGCAGCCGCGGGCCTCAGCCCGTTGCAGCAGTTGGGTCGGGCGCGGGGTGTAGATGATGTCGTAGACCCAGGCCTGCGGCTGCAGAGCCGCCAGCTCCTGAGCCTGCAGCGGGCAGCGCAGGGCGGCGTTCGGGTCTGCGGCGGAGGCCATCCCCACCGGGGTGGTGTTGACCAGCAGATCGACGGCCCCGAGGGCGGCATCCAGGGGCCTCTCGACATCCCAGATCAGGGTCTTCAGTTGCGGTGCCCAGCTCTGGCAGCTGCGGCGGATGGCCTCCAGGGCTTCCGGGCGTCGCCCCGCCAGCTGGATGCTGCTGAAGCCCAGCTCCACCAGGCCGGCCACGACGGCGCGGGCGCTGCCGCCGCAACCGAGCACCAGGGCGCTCCGGCCCTTCCAGTTCGTTTCGCCCTGCTGCAGCGGAGCGCAGAAGCCTTCCACATCGGTATTGGTGCCGTGCCAGCCCCCGCCCGCCAAGGGCACCAGGGCGTTCACGGCCCCTAAGCGTTGGGCCAGTGGACTCAGCTCCCGGCAGAGCCCAGCCACCGCCTGCTTGTGGGGGATGGTCACGTTGAGGCCCCGGCACTGCATCGCTTCCAGAGCACGCACCACCGTCTCCAGCTCATCCGCTGGGGTGGGCAGGGCGAGGAAGGCCCAATCCAGGCCCATCGCTTCGAGGGCCGCGTTCTGCATCACCGGCGAGAGCGAGTGCCGCACGGGGTCGCCCAGCAGGCCGACGAGGGCCGTGGTGCCGCGGATTCTCAAGGGGCCGGTCACGCTGGTTCGGGTCCTGTTCGGCAACCACACCTAGCCCCACCCCGGCCCCGCTGTTGAGGATGCCTGCAGTTCAGAGGTCATCCATGGGCAAGGTTGTCGGTATCGACCTTGGCACCACCAACAGCTGCGTGTCGGTCATGGAGGGCGGCAAGCCCACCGTGATTGCCAATGCCGAGGGCTTCCGCACCACGCCCTCTGTGGTGGCATACACCAAGAATCAGGACCAACTCGTCGGTCAGATCGCCAAGCGTCAGGCGGTGATGAACCCCGAGAACACCTTCTATTCGGTGAAGCGCTTCATCGGCCGCCGGGTCGACGAGGTGAACGAGGAATCGAAGGAAGTGAGCTACGGCGTGGAGAAGGCCGGCTCCAACGTGAAGGTGAAGTGCCCTGTTCTCAACAAGCAGTTCGCCCCTGAAGAAATCAGCGCTCAGGTGCTGCGCAAGCTGGCCGAAGACGCCGGCAAGTATCTCGGCGAGACCGTGACCCAGGCGGTGATCACCGTTCCCGCCTACTTCAACGACTCCCAGCGCCAGGCCACCAAGGATGCCGGCAAGATCGCCGGCCTCGAGGTGCTGCGCATCATCAACGAGCCCACTGCGGCTGCTCTGGCCTACGGCCTCGACAAGAAGAGCAACGAGCGCATCCTGGTGTTCGACCTGGGCGGCGGCACCTTCGACGTGTCCGTGCTCGAGGTGGGCGACGGTGTGTTCGAGGTGCTCTCCACCTCCGGTGACACCCACCTGGGTGGCGACGACTTCGACAAGGTGATCGTGGATCACCTGGCCGACACCTTCAAGGCCAACGAAGGCATCGATCTGCGCTCCGATAAGCAGGCCCTGCAGCGCCTCACCGAGGCCGCGGAGAAGGCCAAGATCGAGCTCTCCAGCGCCACCCAGAGCGAGATCAACCTGCCGTTCATCACGGCAACCCCCGAGGGCCCCAAGCACCTCGATCTCACCCTCACCCGCGCCAAGTTCGAGGAGCTGGCTTCCAAGCTGATCGACCGCTGCCGCGTGCCGGTGGAGCAGGCCCTGAAAGACGCCAAGCTTTCCTCCTCCGAGCTGGATGAGGTGGTGATGGTGGGTGGTTCCACCCGCATCCCCGCCGTGCTGGAGCTGGTGAAGCGCGTCACCGGCAAGGATCCCAACCAGACCGTGAACCCCGATGAGGTGGTGGCCGTGGGTGCCGCCATCCAAGGCGGTGTGCTCGCCGGTGAGGTCAAGGACATCCTGCTGCTGGATGTCAGCCCGCTGTCTCTTGGTGTGGAGACCCTGGGTGGCGTGATGACCAAGATGATCCCCCGCAACACCACCATCCCCACCAAGAAATCGGAGGTGTATTCCACGGCGGTCGACGGGCAGACCAATGTGGAGATCCACGTGCTCCAGGGCGAGCGCGAGATGGCCAGCGACAACAAGTCGCTCGGAACCTTCCGCCTCGATGGCATCCCTCCCGCACCCCGTGGCGTGCCTCAGATCGAGGTGACCTTCGACATCGATGCCAACGGCATCCTGAGCGTGACCGCGAAGGACAAGGGCAGCGGCAAGGAGCAGAGCATCTCGATCACCGGAGCTTCCACCCTCAGTGACAACGAGGTGGAGAAGATGGTGAAGGATGCCGAGGCCAATGCCAGCGTCGACAAGGAGAAGCGCGAGCGCATCGACCTGAAGAACCAGGCTGAAACCCTGGTGTATCAGGCCGAGAAGCAGCTGGGTGAGCTGGGCGACAAGGTGGGCGCTGAGGACAAGAGCAAGGTGGAGGCGTCCTCCGCCAAGCTCAAGGAGGCGATCGAGAAAGAGGACTTCGACACGATGAAGTCCGAGCTCGAAACCCTGCAGCAGGCTCTCTACGCCGCCGGTGCCGCTGTTTATCAGCAAGCTGCCGGTGCGGAAGGCGCTTCCGCTGGTGCCCCCGGCGCTGATGGATCAGGCTCCAGCGCCGCCGGTGATGACGTGATCGACGCTGAGTTCACCGAAAGCAAATAGGCCCTCCTGAGGAGAGCCCTTCAGACCCCGGCTTCGGCCGGGGTTTTTTGTTGGGCTGTTTATTTGCCGATGCTGGCCAGGGCGGTCCGCGCTTTCTCCAGCACGGAGGGGGGAAGGCTCACATAACCCAGGCTGGGGGCGCTGGCCTGGGCTGCGTCGCTCAGGGCGTAGGTGAACGCTTTCTGCAGGGCCGACAGTTTCTCGCCGTTGCCACTCTTGTAGAGCAGCACCCAGGTGAAGGTCACGATCGGGTAGCCCGCTTGGGGGTTGGGATTGCTGCCGGTCAGGTTGGGGCCCAGATCCACGCTGGCCAGGGCTGTCGCAGCCTCTTCGGTGCTGGGCTTGGCGAAGGTGCCCCCGGCGTTCTGCAGGGCTGCGGCCTGGAGAACCCCCTGGACGTAGGAGGTTTCCACATAACCAATGGCCCCCTTGACCTGCTGCAGGCTGGCGGCCATGCCTTCGTTGCCCTTGGCTCCGATGCCGGTGGGCCACTTCACGGATTTGCCTGAGCCAGGACCCGCCGCCCAGGCCGGGCTGAAGGCCTCCAGCGACTTGGTGAAGTTGTAGGTGGTCCCGGATCCATCGGATCGGAAGACCACCTTGATGGCCTGGTCGGCGCAGCCGAGCTCCTTGTAGTTCTTGGTCTTGCCCTCAAAGATGCTCACCAGCTGTTGCTGGCTCAGCTTCAGGCTGCAGCCCGGCAGGTTGTAGGCCACGGCAATGGCCCCTGCCGTCATGGGGATCTGCACGACGCCCCGGCTGATCGAAGCGGCCTCCTCCGCGTCGAGAGGCTTGTCGCTGGCGGCGAAGTCAACGGTGCCGGCTGTGAATTGGCGAATACCCGCTCCCGATCCCACCGACTGGTAGTTCACGCGCACCCCTTCTGAACTGGCCAGGTCCTGGAACCAGCGCAGGTAGAGCGGGGCGGGGAAGGTGGCGCCAGCCCCTTGCAGGCTGGGGAGGGCGCCGGTGGTTGGCTTGGAGCCGCCGCAGGCGCTCAGCGCCAGCAGACCAACCAGGCTCAGGGGGACGAGGGTGTGTGCGCGCAGCATCACAGGCCGGCAGGGAGTGTTTCCCGAAGGTTAAAGCTGTGCTCCGGGCTCGGCTGCGGCGATCTGTTCGCCTGCCCAGTGGGCCGAGGCGGGAGCGAGCAGAACGCCATTGCGGTAGTGACCGCTCGCCAACAGCAGGCCTGGCTCCAGCAGCTCCAGCAGTGGCGCGGGCCGTCCGCTGGGCCTGGCCCGAAGACCATGCCAGTGGCGCACCAGTTCGCAGCGCTTCAGCCAGGCGGGAGCATGGCCGTTGAGGGTCAGCAGCTCCTGCAGCGCCGCGTCGTCGAGACCTCCCCGCTGCGGGGAGGAGCGATCAGGCTCGAGGGTGGCGCCCAGCCAGAGCCGACCGTTCGGCCTGGGCACCAGGTTGATGCCATCCCAGCTCAGACTGCCCGGCCAGTTGAGTGCCCGGTGGTCATCGGGGTGCAGCTGCAGCTCGGCGGCCTGTCCCAGCACCGGGCTCTGGGGGCGTTGATGCCCCACGGTGGCCAGCAGGGCTGGACTGCTCAGGCCAGCGCAGACCACAACCCAGGCTGCCGATGCAGTGGCGCCGCCTTCGAGGTCCAGCTGCCAGCGCTGGTCGCCTTGACCGGAGCCCCGCTGAAGGCCCATCACCCTGCTGCTGATCAGGTTCAGGCCGCGCTGAAGGCCATCACGGCGAAAGGCCTCCAGGGCCGGACCTGGATCGATTTGTCCATCCAGAGGAGACACCAGGCCGCCCAGGCTTGGCTGCGGCAGCGTGGGCCGAAGCTCCGCCAGCTCCGCTGCGCTCAGCAGGCGCAGGGGGAAACCCTGCTCCTGACGCTGTATGCAGAGACGCTCCTGGGCCTCAACCTCCTCGGCGGTGGTGGCCAGTTGCAGCAGGCCCGCTCGAGCGGGGATTGCGTGACCGCGCTGCTCCAGCTCCTGCCGCCAGCGTTGCCAGAGGGCCAGGGACTGCTGGCGCAGCCGCCAGCCGCGACCACTGCTGCGCCGGTAAACCTGAGCCATCAGCAGCCCCAGGGCTGCCTGGCTGCCGCTCAGTTCGCCCTGCTCCTGCTCGAGCTCTGGAGCGATCAGGGTGACCTGATGCCCGAGCCCCTGCAGGTGCCAGGCCATGGAAAAACCCACCACCCCGGCGCCGATCACAAGGATCGAGGCGGATCGGGTGGTGGGTTCGAGGGAAGACAGCGCTGGTTTAGGGATCAGATCTGCTTGAGATCGGTCTGAACCTGCTCGGGCAGCATCTGCGCGTAGAGGCCGAAGCCGCTGGCCACCTTGATGTAGGCCTTGCTCAGGTTGTTGGCATCCTGCAGACGGGCGGCCTCATCCAGATCCGCCAGAGCGGCCTTCAGGGCGTCGGCGCGCTTGGTGGCTTCCGGGCGATCGGCGGGCAGCAGCCGCTGGTTGATGTAGAGCATCTCGCGGCCCACCTCCTGCATCGGTCCGTGGATCAGGTTGCGGGTGAAGGTCCAGTCGCGCTGATTCACCAGGGTGGCGAGCTCGGGCAGGCGGTCGCGGGCTGCGAGGAAACCTTCCGCCTGGCGCTCGATCACGGTGATGTCATCGGTGCTGAGGGTGGGTGCCTTGGCTTTGGCTCCACCGCAGGCGGTGAGGCCAAAGCTGAGGATCACCGCCAGGGCCAGCAGGCTGAGGCGACGCAGGGCGGAGAGGAGCTGAGCAGCCATCATCGGGGAGCTGATTGCGGGACTTTACCCAGGGCTTTTGGCATCGAGGCGTTCCGCTTCTCAGCTTGTAGGCAGCCCTGGAGCCTTGGCTCGGCACAATGCGGAGTTTCAGGGCTGCTCCCACCTCTAAGCGATGTCGTCTGCCACCGCGATCCTGCAGATGATCTGCCCCGATCAGCCAGGCCTGGTGCGGGAACTGTCGGGCTGGGTGGCCGCCAACGGCGGCAACATCGTTCATGCCGACCACCACAGTGATCAGGGTGCTGGTCTGTTCCTGAGCCGCATCGAGTGGCAGCTGGAGGGCTTCGGTTTGCCCCGTGAGGCGATCTGCCCGACCGCCCAGGCGTTGGCGGAGCGACTGGGGGGCGAATACAAGGTGAACTTCTCCGACTACCGGGCGCCCGTTGCGATCTTTGTAAGCAAGCAGGACCATTGCCTGCTGGATCTGCTCTGGCGCACGCGGACCGGTGAGCTGCCGATGCAGGTGCCGCTGGTGATCGCCAACCACCCCGACTTGGGGCCGATCGCCGAGGAGTTCGGTGCCCGCTTTGAGCACGTGCCGATCAGCAACGAGAACCGGGAGGAGGCGGAGGCTCGCCACCTGGAGCTGCTGGCGGAGCACAACATTGAGTTGGTGATCCTCGCCAAATACATGCAGGTGCTCACCCCAAGGTTTCTCACGGCCTTTGATCCCCCGGATGCCTTTCACCGGGTGATCAACATCCATCACTCCTTCCTCCCGGCCTTTCAGGGGGCCCAGCCGTACCACCGCGCCTGGGAGCGGGGCGTGAAGCTGATCGGCGCCACCGGTCACTACGTGAGCGAGGAGCTGGATGCCGGCCCGATCATTGCCCAGTCCACCGTGAACGTGAGTCACCGCGACGAGGTGGAAGACCTGATTCGCAAGGGCCGCGATACGGAGCGCCTGGCCCTGGCCCGAGCCGTGCGCTTGCATCTGAAGCGACAGGTGATGGTCTACCGCGGCCGTACGGCGGTGTTCGAATGATTCGAGCCCTGGAGCTGCTCGATGGGCACAAGCCGGACCCCGCCTCCCGCTGGGGTTGGCGCTGTTTCCAGCTGGGCCTGTTGTTTTTGCCTGCCAGTGCACTGATCGGTGCGGTGCTGCTGTTTGTGGCCCTGGTGCTGGGTAGCCGTCAGCCGCTGCCATGGCATCACGACCGTCTCAATTGGCTGTTGGCGGCGATCGGCCTTTGGATGGTGATCGGTTGCTTCGGTGCCTCCAGTGGCTGGTTGGCCTGGGTCGGTCTTGGCAACTGGCTTCCCTTCTTCTGGGGCTTCTGGGGGTTTCAGCCCTACGTGGCGACCCCTGAGGCACGCCGGCGCGTGGCCCTGTGGCTGGTCGCCGGCACGGTGCCGGTGTTGGTCACTGGCGTGGGCCAGATGCTGCTGGGCTGGAGCGGGCCCTATGAACTGTTCGGAGGCCTGATCGTCTGGTGGATTCGCGGCGGTGGCAACCCGCCCGGACGCCTCTCCGGCTTGTTCGACTACGCGAACATCACCGCGGCTTGGCTGGCCTTGAGCTGGCCCCTGGTGCTGGCTGCATTTCTGCAGCATTGCCGAAGCTGGCGCTCAGGCCGGCTGGCCTTCGGCTTGTGGGGCCTTGGTTTTGCCCTTGTGGTCACCCAGGTCGCGGAGATGCTGCTCACCGACTCGCGTAACGGTTGGGGAGCTCTGGTGCTGGCGGTGCCGATTGTGCTTGGGCCCGCCCGCTGGCTCTGGCTGCTGCCCCTGCTGCTTCTGGCCCTGCTGCCGGTGGCCCTCGCCACCCTGCCTGGGGTGCCCGCTGTGATTCAGGCGCCCTTGCGGGAGCTGGTGCCCCAATCGATCTGGGGCCGCCTGAACGACTTCAACTCCCACGGTGAACGGCCCCTAGCGCTCACCCGTCTGAGTCAATGGGGCACGGCGCTGGGGCTGATCGGCGAGCGCCCTTGGTTCGGCTGGGGCGCCGCTGCCTTCAGCGTGATCTACCCGCTGCGCACGGGTCACTGGCATGGCCATCCCCACAACATCGCCCTGGATCTGGCCATCAGCCATGGCGTCCCCGTGGCGATCGGGGTGGTGGGGGTTGTGCTCTGGTTGCTGATCCGTGCAGCGGCCAAAGGGATGGTCAGTGGGGCCCTGTTTGAGCGGGCCTGGTGGGCGGCGGCATTGGTGCTGATGGCGCTCCATTCCAGCGATATCCCGATGTATGACAGCCGCATCAACATCGCCGGTTGGATCCTGTTGGCGGGGTTGCGCTGCCGGATCTAGGTCAGGGCTTCGTCGTGGTGTTTGCGCAGGGTGGCCTTGGGCAGCGGACCGTTGAGGTGCTCCCAGGGCAGCACACGCTCGGCCTCCCAGTTCTGGTGAATCACCTCCTCCCAGGGGGGTAGGGGCGTCTCGGCTTCCCTGTAGGCCTGCTTCCAGCCCCCGAGCTTCTCGTGGCGGCCTCGCACTGCGGCGATCACAGGAGCCAGGCGCCGGTCGCTGCGCGAGAGCAGGGCTTGGATCACGCTCCAGCCGTAGCTCTCGGGCCGCAGTTCGATGCCTTTGGGCTTCAGTCGTTTGCCCAGCAGCTTCAGGCGCTTCTCCGCTTCGGGCCGCACCCCCTGCCATTGGAAGGGGGTGTGGGCCTTGGGCACAAAGGTGCTCACCCCCAGCGACAGCCGTAGACCGGGGGTGGCTTTTTTGAGCTGCAGCAGCAGTTCGGCGGTGGCCTCGATGTCGGCCTCGGTTTCAGAGGGCAGGCCGGCCATGCCGTAGAGCTTCAGGCCGTTGAGGCCGCCTTCTTTGGCGTAGCGGGCGGCGGCGTAGATCTCCTCGGTGGCGAGCTTCTTGTTCACCACTTCCCGCATGCGTTCGCTGCCGCTTTCGATCGCGATCGTGAGCGACTTACTGCCGCGTTTGGCCAGGATCCGCCCCAGCTCTGGGGTCACCGTGGCGGCCCTCACCGAGCTCACGCTCACCCGCGTGCTTTCAAAGCGATCTTGATCGAGCCACTGCAGCAGATCGCCAAATTGGGGGTGCTGGGTCACCGAGGCCCCCAGCAGCCCCAGCCGTTGGGTGGCGCCCAGACCTTTCTCCACGGCAGGGATCAGCCCGTCATCGAGGCTGGGGGTGCGGAAGGGCAGGGTGAGGTAGCTGGCGAGGCAGAAGCGGCAGAGTTCGGGGCAGCTGCGCACCACCTCCACCATGTGAATGGAGGGCCAGGCCGCCTCCGGGGTGATCACGGTGGAGTGGCTGAGGGTGTTGCCGCGCCAGGTCTGCTTCTCAATCGTGCCCGGGATGCCGGCCTCGATCGGTTCAACGCCCAACAGCTGGCCATCGGAGCTGTAGCGGGGCGCATAGAGCGAAGGCACGTACACCCCGGGCACTGCGGCGAGCCTCCGCAAGCGTTCCGCCCGTGGTGCCGTGCGGCACTCCTGCAGGGCATCGATAAAAGCGGGGAGCAGCAGCTCTCCATCCCCGAGCAGCACCGCATCGAAAAACGGTGCCAGAGGTTCGGGGTTCGCGGTGAGCACCGGCCCCCCTCCGAACACGATCGGGTCGTCATCGCCGCGCTCGCTCGCCCAGATGGGGATGCGCTGCTGCTCGAGCAGATCCAGCAGCACCGGCCCATCGAGTTCCCAACTCAGGGACAGGCCGAACAGATCGCAGTGGCGGTGCTGGGGATCCCCCTGGTCCGTGAATAGGCGCCGCACGTCCACATCTGGCCGCTGAGCCAAGGTCGCCCAAACCACCTGATAGCCGAGGCTCGTGATCCCCACGGTGTAGGTGCTGGGGAAGGCCAACACCGCCCGGAGGGCCCCCTGCTGCGCAGCAGCTGGCTCAAACAGCAGGGTTTCTTGGTTCAGGTCTGGCGCATCAGCAGGGCTGACCCCAGCGTGTCACCAAGCTGGCCAGCGTCGATCCGGGACAATCACGCTGAACCTGTGCAGCACGGATCTCGCGTTATCTTGAGAGCCTTCGGGTTGATTGCCGATGGCCAACCTCACGCTCAGCCTTGATGGCACCCTGTTGCAGAAGGCACGCGAAGCTGCGTTGCGCGACAACACCTCGGTGAACGCCCTGGTGCGCGACTACCTCAGCCGTTATGTGGATGCCCGTTCGCGTCGGCTTCTGGCCCTCGATGCTTTTGATGCGGTCGCGGATCGCTCCAGCAGTTCCAGCCAGGGTCCTTGGAGTCGGCAGTCACTCCATGAGCGCAGGTCTGACTGAGCATGCGTGTCTTTGTCGACACCAATCTCTGGGCTTACCGGCTCGATCGCAGGGAGGTTTTCAAGGGTCGGTTCATCAAGAGCTGGCTGAGGCAGCTGGCGCAGGAGCACGAGATTGTGATCAGCACCCAGGTGCTGATCGAATTGCGCTCCGTGATGGCGCGCAAGTTGAAGCCGGCTCTGTCATCGGCTGATTGCCGTCAGGTGCTGGAGTCGATGGCCCAATTTGATGTGGTGCCGACCGATGCGGCCCTGGTGCTTGATGCTCACGAACTAGCTGAAGCCAACCAGATCTCCTGGTTTGATGCCTTGATTCTCGAGGCAGCGATCAGGAGCCGCTGCGCGGTGCTCTACAGCGAAGACTTCAACGGCGGCCAGCAGATCGGCGGTCTTGCCGTTGTCAATCCATTAGAGAGTGTCTGAGCATGGCCAGGGCAGGCCGATGGCTGATGCGTAGATCAAGGCGTTTCTCGCTAAGCCACAACCGATGACGGGCTCACGCAGCAACTCAGGGATTCCGGCAGTGATCCCGTAGCGATTGCTCAGGCAGCCGGTTTCAGCTTCACCGCCGCCGCGCTGGCCCGCTCGTTGGGCTACGCGGTCAGTGCGACGGATGTGTTGAAGTTTGAGGTGCGGCAGGTGTCGCGTCGAACGTGCGGCATTGGGGCTGCTGGCTGGCTGTGGTGAGCCTCACACCTCAGCCAACACTCTCGCTTCCTGCTCGCTGCTCACCACGCGGCCGCTGTCTTCAAAGCCTTCGATCTGATCGAAGTTGAGGTAGCGGTAGAGCTCCGCGCCCTTGGGATCGATCTTGGCCGCGGCGATCGAGAGGTATTCCTCCTTGCTGGGGATGCGGCCCAGCTGGGCGCACACCGCCGCCAGTTCGGCGCTGCCCAGGTACACCTGGGCGCCGTTGCCGAGGCGGTTGTTGAAGTTGCGGGTGCTGGTGGAGAACACGGTGGTGTTGTCTTCCACGCGGGCCTGGTTGCCCATGCAGAGCGAGCAGCCGGGCATCTCCATGCGCGAGCCGGCCTTCTCGAAGATGGCGTAGTAGCCCTCCTGCTTGAGCATCTCCTCATCCATGCGGGTGGGCGGGCACACCCAGAGCCGGGCGGTGTTCTCGCCCTGGCCCTCCAGCACCGTGGCGGCGGCGCGGTAGTGGCCGATGTTGGTCATGCAGGAGCCGATGAACACCTCATCGATGCGATCGCCCGCCACCTCCGAGAGCGTTTTCACGTTGTCGGGGTCATTGGGGCAGGCCAGGATCGGTTCGGTGATTGCATCGAGGTTGATTTCGATCACGGCGGCGTAGTCCGCATCGGAGTCGGCCTCCATCAGCACCGGGTTGGCCAGCCACTCCTCCATGGCCTTGATGCGGCGGGCCAGGGTGCGGGCATCGCTGTAGCCGCGGGCAATCATGTTTTTGAGCAGCGCCACGTTGCTGCGCAGGTATTCGCTCACCGTTTCCACGCTGAGCTTGATGGTGCTGCCGGCGCAGGAGCGCTCGGCGGTGGCGTCGGTGAGCTCAAAGGCTTGCTCGAGCTTGAGATCAGGCAGCCCCTCGATCTCCATGATCCGGCCGCTGAAGATGTTCTTCTTGCCGGCCTTTTCCACCGTGAGCAGCCCCTGCTGGATCGCCACATAGGGGATGGCGTTCACCACATCACGCAGGGTCACCCCCGGCTGCAGCGAACCGGAGAACTTCACCAGCACCGATTCGGGCATATCCAGCGGCATGGCGCCGATGGCCGCGGCGAAGGCCACCAGGCCCGAGCCGGCCGGGAAGGAGATCCCCAGGGGGAAGCGGGTGTGGCTGTCGCCGCCGGTGCCCACGGTGTCGGGCATCAGCATCCGGTTCAGCCAGCTGTGGATGATGCCGTCGCCGGGGCGCAGGGCCACGCCACCCCTCGAGCTGATGAAGTCGGGCAGTTCGGCGTGGGTTTTGAGGTCGACGGGCTTGGGATAGGCGGCGGTGTGGCAGAAGCTCTGCATCACCAGATCGGCGCTGAAGCCCAGGCAGGCCAGTTCCTTCATCTCATCGCGGGTCATCGGCCCGGTGGTGTCCTGGGAGCCCACGGTGGTCATCAGCGGCTCGCAGCTGGTGCCTGGGCGCACGCCCGGTAGGCCGCAGGCCTTGCCCACCATCTTCTGGGCCAGGGTGAAGCCCTTGCCGCTGTCGGCCGGGGCCGAGGGGCGGATGAACAGGTCGCTGGCGGGGAGGCCCAGCTGGGCGCGCACCTTGTCGGTGAGGGAGCGGCCGATCAGCAACGGGATGCGCCCACCGGCGCGCACCTCATCGGTGATGGTGCTGGGCTTGAGCTCGAAGCGAGCCACGATTTCGCCGGCGTTGGCCTCACCAGCGGCGCGCTCGATCGTGCCGGCGTAGGGGCGGATCGTGATCACATCGCCCGAATTGAGGGCGGTGACGTCGCACTCGATCGGCAGGGCGCCGGAGTCTTCAGCGGTGTTGAAGAAGATCGGGGCGATCTTGCCGCCGAGCACCACGCCGCCACTGCGCTTGTTGGGCACGTGGGGGATGTCGGTGCCGGTGTGCCAGAGCACCGAGTTGATCGCGGATTTGCGGGAGCTGCCGGTGCCCACCACATCACCCACGTAGGCCACGGGATGGCCTTTCTGCTTGAGCTGGCTGATCAGCTCCAGGCCGCCGGGCATGCGGGTTTCCAGCATCGCCGTGGCGTGCAGGGGGATGTCCGGGCGGGTGGTGGCGTGGGTAGCGGGGGAGAGGTCGTCGGTGTTGGTCTCGCCCTCAACCTTGAACACCGTCACGGTGATCTCAGCGGGCAGTTCGGGCTTGGCGGTGAACCACTCGGCGTTGGCCCAGCTGTCGATTACGCGCTTGGCGTAAGGGTTGCTCGCCGCCAGCTCGAGCACATCGTTGTAGGCGTCGTACACCAGCAGGGTGCGGCTCAGGCCGGTGGCGGCGGCTTCAGCGATGCCTGCATCGGCGCTGGAGAGCAACTCGATCAGGGCGCCCACGTTGTAGCCGCCGATCATCGTGGCCAGCAGATTCACGGCCTCCACCGGGCTCAGCAGCGGGCTGCTGGTTTTGCCTTGGGCCACGGCGCTCAGCCAGCCGGCCTTCACGTAGGCGGCTTCATCCACACCGGGGGGAATGCGCTCGGAGAGCAGATGCAGCAGGAAGGCTTCTTCGCCCGCGGGTGGGGCCTGCAGCAGTTCGGTGAGGTTTTGCGCCTGGCCGGCGCTGAGGGGGAGGGCCGGAATGCCCAGGGCTTCGCGCTCCGCGGCGGCGGCGCGGTAGTCGGCAAGGAAGCTGCTGGCAACCATCGGCGCTAGGGGTCCGGCGGACCTGACGAACTGTGACGTGACACCCATTGTTCTTTGCCGCCCTGCCCGCTTCCGGTGGCAACCGCTGCAATCGGGCTTTTAGGCTTCCTTATTCCCTTGCCCGTGTGCGGCTGCC
>VGPT01000040.1 GCA_016882485.1 Cyanobacteria bacterium M_surface_10_m1_298 | reverse complement strand
TCAACGTGATCGCCAAGGCGCGTGAGCTGGGCTACATGCGCGCCCCCGATGATCTGTTCGTGCCGATCAAGC
The DNA here is from genome assembly GCA_016882485.1 of Cyanobacteria bacterium M_surface_10_m1_298. Lineage (GTDB taxonomy): Bacteria > Cyanobacteriota > Cyanobacteriia > PCC-6307 > Cyanobiaceae > Vulcanococcus. Next base: position 14,218 of record VGPT01000040.1, on the reverse strand, counting down.
AGATCCGTGATCTGCCCGATCGCGAAACCCTGCTGCTGATGACCGGCAGCCAGGGCGAGCCGTTGGCGGCCCTCAGCCGCATCTCCCGCGGTGAGCACCCACAGGTGCAGGTGAAAAACTCGGACACGATCATCTTCTCGGCCAGCCCCATCCCCGGGAACACCATCTCAGTGGTGAACACCATTGATCGCCTGATGATGCTGGGGGCGAAGGTGGTCTACGGCAAGGGTGAGGGCATTCACGTGTCCGGTCACGGCTTCCAGGAAGACCAGAAGCTGATGCTGGCGCTCACCAAGCCGAAGTTCTTCGTGCCGGTGCACGGTGAACACCGCATGCTGGTGTGCCACAGCAAGACCGCCCAATCGATGGGTGTGCCTGCCGACAACATCCTGATCATCGACAACGGAGATGTTGTTGAGCTGACGCCTGACTCCATCAACAAAGGTGAGCCAGTGAAGGCCGGCATCGAGCTGCTCGATGCCTCCCGCAATGGCATCGTCGATGCCCGTGTCTTGAAGGAGCGCCAGCAGCTTGCCGATGACGGTGTGATCACGATGCTCGCCGTGATCAGCACTGACGGCGTGATGGCCGCTCCGCCTCGGGTGAACCTGCGCGGTGTGGTCACTGCGGCCGATCCTCGCAAGCTCAGCCTCTGGACTGAACGCGAGATCACCTGGGTGCTGGAGAACCGCTGGCAGCAGCTCTCCCGCAACACCGGCGGCAAGGCCCCCGAGGTCGACTGGATGGGTGTCCAGCGCGAGATCGAAGTGGGCCTGCAGCGCCGCCTGCGCCGCGAGCTCCAGGTGGAGCCGCTGATCATCTGCCTGGTGCAGCCGGCCCCCGGCGGTACCCCCGCCTACAAGGGCCGTGCTGATGCGGAGCCTGACACCCGTCCCGCCCCTCGCGGCCGCCGCGATGGCCACCGTGACGGCAACCGCGATCGCGACCGGGATCGCTCCGAGCGCCCCAGCGCCCCTCGCCGTGAGCTCGCTTCTGTGGGTGCGGGTGCCCCAGCTCCTGCTTCCGCTGCGCCGGCTCCTGCTCCCGTGGCCGCAACTCCGGCCCGTGTGGAAGAGCCTGAGATCAGTGGCCGGACCCGCCGCCGCCGTTCCGCCGCCAGCTGAGGGCCTTCCCCAAGCGTTGAGGCCAACTTGCCTGCCCCTGCTGGGGGCAGGCTTTTTGCTGCGCGGTTGGCACGCTGCTGGTTGGCTTGAGGCTCACCAGCAGGGATCCCTGGGCGAAGTCAGGCCTGGCGGCAGGCGCGAGGGCGGGCCCTGGCTTGTGCTCTGGCTGAGGCTCCCGTTGGGGGGTTGGTTCTGGCGCCAGCGGCGGTGCTTCTGCCTCGCTGCTGGCCATTGACGCCCAAGGGGTGGCCGCGGGTTCGGGTGCCTGATCCCGGGGCGTCTCGAGCACGGCGGGTTCTTCCAGCACCACCGTGGCCCAGGCCTGCTGAAGGGCCTCGAGGGCTTGCTGCGAGTCCTGCAGGTGATTCAGCCAGGGCACTGCAGGGATGTCGCCTGGATCGGAGATCGCCTCGGGGCTACTGGCCGCAGGGGGATCGTTCTGAGATTGCAGAAGGCTGCTGCGGGCTAGCTGAGCCAGGCTCGACTCCGGGTCAATGCGGACCACCGTGTCGTAGTGCTTCTGCGCTGCTGTGGCGTTGCCCAATCCATAGAAGTGGATGTGCCCCAGCAGCAGTTCGAGCCTTAGGGGGAGGGGGTTGTCCATACCGGCCTTGCCCATCCCGGCGTCGTCCAGTCGGCTCTGCAGAGCGAGGGCCATCTCAAGGGCTGCCTCGAACTGTCCCTGGCCGTAGGCCCGCTCGATGGCGCTGTAGGCCTCGTCGATGGAGCTGGTGGTCACAGGGCGGTCGAGCTGCAGGAGTGCTTATGCCTGGTTTAGGTCTGCTGGAAGATTCGCGCCGTGATCGCGCTCCAGCCAGATCTGTTCTCGATCCCAGTGCAGCTCGGTTGGCCCGGAGAGAGCAGCCTGGCCGGGGCCCCGTTTTGGATCCAGGCGCTGCAGCAGAGCGTTGAGGGTGCCGGCGTGATTCGGTGCGGCCTGCTGCTGTTCGAGCCATCGCTGCAACAGCAATCGCTGGTTGCCGGGCGCGAGGCTCATCAGCTCCCTTCGCTTCAGCGCGGGGAGCCCTGAGGGGCGGGTGCCGCTCAGAGCTTGCAGGCTCAGGTCGACCAGTTGATCGCTGCAATCCTGTTGCTGGGCCAGGCGCTCCCCTAGGGCGCTGATGCGCAGTGCTGCCCCGGGGTGCAGTTCCTCCAGCACGGGCATCACAGCGGCTCGAAGCCGGTTGCGGCTGTAGCGCTGATCGTCGTTGCTGGGATCGACCCAAATCGGCAGCTGCCATTGCTCGCAGATGCTCCCGGTCTCCTCACGGGAAAAACCCAGCAGGGGCCGCACCAGCAGCACGGTCTGCTCCCCTTCCATCAGGGGCCTCTGGCGGCGCAGGCTCGCGAGCCCCCGGCTGTGGCTGCCCCGGGCCAGCTGCAGCAGCAGGGTCTCGGCCCGGTCGCTGCCCGTATGGGCGGTGACGACGTGCTGGCAGCCCAGTTGCCGGGATGCTTCCGCCAGGCGCTCATAGCGCCACTGCCGTGCCGCGGCCTCGCTGGCCACTGGCTTGTCCCAGCGCTCCACGTGCAGGTTCAGGCCCTGGCTGCGCACCCACTCCCCCAGGGCTCTGGCCTGGTCGGCGCTGCCGGCTCTCCAGCCGTGGTTGCCATGCCAGAGCTGCAGGGGCCAGTGGTGAAGCCTGCGCAGATCCCGCAGCAGAGCCAGGAGGGCCATGGAGTCTTGCCCTCCGGAGAGCGCTAGAAGCAGGGGGGCACCTGCTGGCAGCAGATCCGGCGCCTGCAACAGCTGCCGGTGCAGGCGCAGGTGCAGAGGGCTCCAGGGTTCAGCCATCGCTCCAGCCTGATTGCTCCCTGGCCAGCGTGGGAGAATCGCAAAACTGCATCCGTACTGGCATGTCTCGCCTCGACCAGCTGCCCGCCTCGCTTCGCACGGCTCTGGCCGACAAGCGCGCTCTCAAGGTGATCGCTGGCCTCACCAACTTCGATGCCGCCAGTGTGGAGCGCATCAGCCGCGCGGCAGGCATGGGCGGCGCCGATCTGATCGATGTGGCCTGCGACCCGGCTCTGGTGCAGCTGGCTGCTGAGGTGAGCGGCCTGCCGATCTGCGTGAGCGCCGTGGATCCCGAGCTCTTCCCCGCTGCCGTGGCTGCCGGTGCCGCCATGGTGGAGATCGGCAACTACGACGCCTTCTATCCCCTGGGCCGCATTTTCGACGCCGAGGAAGTGCTGGCGATCACCCGCCGCACCCGCGAACTGCTGCCTGAGGTGGTGCTGAGCGTGACGGTTCCGCACGTGCTGCCTCTTGATCAGCAGGAGCAGCTGGCCGCTGATCTGGTGGTCGCCGGCGCCGACATCATCCAGACCGAAGGTGGCACCAGTGCCAAGCCCTTCAGCCCCGGCAACCTCGGCCTGATTGAGAAGGCCGCCCCCACCCTGGCCGCGGCCCACAGCATCAGCCGCGCTGTGACTGCTCCTGTGCTTTGTGCATCCGGCCTCTCCGCAGTGACCGTGCCCATGGCCATTGCTGCCGGTGCGGCTGGCGTGGGTGTGGGTTCCGCGATCAACAAGCTCAACGATCAGCTGGCGATGGTGGCTGTGGTGCGTGGCCTGCGGGAAGCCCTGGGCAGCGCGGCCAAAACGGCGGTCTGAGGCTCTTGCCCATCCATCCGGTCTGCTCCGATCGGTTCAGCCCATTCGCCCATGCCCCTCCGGGGGCATGGGCTTTTTGTTGGCTGCGTAGCCACGCCACCGAGGAGGCTGCCCGAGAATGGCCGAATGGCCAGCCCCTTTGAGATCCACGCGCCCTATGAGCCCAAGGGCGATCAGCCCGAGGCGATCAAAGCTCTGGTCGCTGGTGTGGACTCAGGCCAGCGCTATCAGACCTTGCTGGGGGCGACGGGAACCGGCAAGACCTTCACCATTGCCAATGTGATCGCGCGCACTGGCCGGCCGGCCCTGGTGCTCGCCCATAACAAGACCCTGGCGGCACAGCTCTGCAACGAGTTGCGGGAGTTCTTCCCCAACAACGCCGTCGAATACTTCATCTCTTACTACGACTACTACCAACCGGAGGCGTATGTGCCCGTCTCCGATACCTACATCGCCAAGACGGCCTCGATTAACGAAGAGATCGACATGCTGCGTCACTCGGCGACCCGTTCTCTGTTTGAACGCCGCGATGTGATCGTGGTGGCCTCGATCAGCTGCATCTACGGCCTCGGTATTCCGAGTGAATACCTCAAGGCGGCTGTGAAGTTCGAGGTTGGTGAGACCCTCAACCTACGGGCTTCATTGAGGGAGCTGGTGAACAACCAGTATTCCCGCAACGACCTGGAGATCTCCCGTGGTCGCTTCCGGGTGCGGGGGGATGTGCTGGAGATCGGCCCCGCCTACGAAGATCGCTTGGTGCGCATCGAGCTCTTCGGCGATGAGGTGGAGGCGATCCGCTATGTGGATCCCACCACTGGGGAAATTCTTCAGAGCCTTGAGGCGATCAACATCTACCCCGCTAAGCACTTCGTGACTCCGAAGGAGCGCCTGGACGAGGCCATCAAGGCGATCCGCTCTGAACTGCGGGGGCGTCTCGATGTGCTCAATGAGCAGGGCAAATTACTGGAAGCCCAGCGGCTCGAGCAGCGCACCACCTACGACCTGGAGATGCTCGAGCAGGTGGGCTACTGCAATGGCGTGGAGAACTATGCCCGCCACCTCGCTGGTCGCCCGGAAGGGACGCCGCCCGAGTGCCTGATCGATTACTTCCCCGACGACTGGTTGCTGGTGGTGGATGAATCCCACGTGACCTGCTCCCAGCTGCAGGCGATGTACAACGGTGACCAGTCGCGCAAGCAGGTGCTGATCGAGCACGGCTTCCGCCTCCCTTCAGCGGCCGATAACAGGCCCCTCAAGGGGGAGGAGTTCTGGGAGAAGGCACGGCAGAGCATCTTTGTCAGTGCCACACCCGGTGATTGGGAGCTTCGCCAAAGCGATGGGGAGGTGGTGCAGCAGGTGATCCGCCCCACCGGCGTGCTGGATCCGGTGGTGGAGGTGCGCCCCACCGAGGGACAGGTGGATGACCTGCTGGGTGAGATCCGCTCCCGGGCTGAGAAGCAGGAGCGAGTGCTGGTCACCACCCTCACCAAGCGCATGGCGGAAGACCTCAGCGATTACCTCGCCGAGAACGGTGTGAGGGTTCGCTACCTCCACTCCGAAATCCACTCCATCGAGCGGATCGAGATCATCCAGGACCTGCGCAATGGGGAATACGACGTGCTCGTGGGCGTGAATTTGCTGCGGGAGGGCCTCGATCTGCCGGAGGTGTCGCTTGTGGCGATCCTTGACGCCGACAAGGAGGGCTTCCTGCGGGCCGAGCGCTCGTTGATCCAGACCATCGGTCGGGCGGCCCGGCATGTGGAGGGGGTGGCCCTGCTCTATGCCGACAACCTCACCGATTCGATGGCCAAGGCGATCTCGGAAACCGAGCGGCGCCGTGCCATTCAGCAGGCCTACAACGAACAGCACGGCATCACGCCGACGCCGGCCGGCAAGCGGGCGAGCAATTCGATCCTGGCGTTCCTTGAGGTGTCGCGCCGGCTCAACGATGACCAGTTGGAGCAGGCCACCGAGCAGGCCGTGAACAACGATGTGCCGCTCGACACCCTGCCGGAGCTGATCCAGCAGCTGGAAGACAAGATGAAAACGGCGGCCAAAAACCTTGATTTCGAGGAGGCGGCCAACCTGCGTGATCGGATCAAAAGCCTGCGTCAGAAGTTGGTCGGCAAGGCCTGAGCACGCGCGCTCCGCAGGTTGTCGCCCAGTAACAATCTGGCCCTGCAGCTTGAAAAGGTGGCTATCGGTGGGCTAAGCGCCGAGGAGGCGAATGGGCTACTACCTGCTTCACCTTCACCTGCATGGCCTGTTTCGCGGCCATGACCTGGAGCTGGGGCGCGACGCCGATACGGGGGGGCAGACCACCTATGTGCTCGAACTGGCCAAGGGCCTGGCCGCCCGGCCGGAGGTGGACCGCGTTGATGTGATCACCCGCCTGATTCAGGACAAGCGCGTCTCCCCGGATTACGCCGAGCCTCGGGAAGACTTGGGTGATGGGGCCCAGATCCTGCGTTTGCCCTGCGGTCCGCGGAGCTACCTGCGCAAGGAGCTGCTTTGGCCCTATCTCGATGAGATGGCCGATGCGGTGGTGGCCCAGCTCACGGCGCAGCAGAGGCGACCCGACTGGATCCATGCCCACTACGCCGATGCCGGTTATGTGGGCGCCCTGGTCTCCCAGCGCCTGAACATTCCCCTTGTGTTCACGGGCCATTCCCTCGGCCGTGAGAAGCAACGTCGCCTGCTGGAAGGGGGCATGGGCCACGAGCAGATCGAGCAGACCTATGCGATCGGTCGCCGGATCGAGGCGGAGGAGCGCTGCCTTGCCCAGGCTGCCCTGGTGATCACCAGCACCCAGCAGGAGGCCCAGCAGCAGTACGCCTGTTACGGCAGCTTTGATCCCGACCGTGCCGTGGTGGTGCCTCCCGGCGTGGATGCCCAGCGCTTTCATCCCGAGCTGCTGCCGGGTGAATGCTCCGAGGTGGAGGGATTGATCGCGCCCTTTCTGCGGGATCCATCCAAACCTCCTCTGCTCTGCATCTGCCGGGCGGTGCGGTGCAAGAACGTGCCCGCCTTGGTGGAGGCCTACGGACGCTCAGCTCTGCTGCAGGAGCGTCACAACCTGGTGTTGGTGCTGGGTTGCCGAGATGATCCCCGCTCGCTGGAGAAACAGCAGCGTGATCAGTTCCAGCAGATCTTCGAGCTGGTGGACCGCTTTGATCTCTATGGGCGGGTGGCCTATCCCAAGCATCACCGGGGTGATCAGATCCCGGCGATCTACCGCTGGGCAGCACGCCGTGGCGGCATCTTTGTGAACCCTGCCCTGACCGAACCGTTCGGCCTCACGCTGTTGGAGGCGGCGGCTTGTGGTCTGCCTCTGGTGTCGACCGACGACGGTGGTCCGCGCGACATCGTGCACCGCTGCTCCAATGGGCAGCTGGCGGATGTGACCGATCTCGATGCGCTGCAGCAGGCGCTGGAAAACGCCGGCGCTGACCCACGGCGCTGGCAGCACTGGAGTGACAACGGGATTGAGGCGGTGACCCGCAACTTCAGTTGGGATGCCCACGTGTGCAGCTACCTCGGCGAGGGCGATCGCGCCGCCACTGCCTGGGTCGCGCAGAAATGGGATGGTCTCGCCCTGGTGCCCCCGGTGATGTTCAGCGAGCAGTCCACTGCCCCGGTGCAGCGGTTGTTGCTGCTGGATCTCGATGTGTTCCTCCAGGCGCCACAACCCCAGGGTTTGGAGGTGCTGCGCGAGCGGTTGCATGCCGACCCCGGCTGCGGGCTGGGCATGCTCAGTGGCCGCAACTTCGCTTCGGCGCGTCTGCGCTACCGCGAGTTGCATCTGCCGGATCCGGCAGTGTGGATCCTGGAGGCTGGCGCTGATCTGCGCTACGGGCACGACGGCCGGCAGGACCAAAGTTGGAACGCTCACATTGCCGCCGGCTGGCAGCGCGAGGCGGTGGTCGAGACGTTGGAGGGGCTGGGCCCGCGTTTGCGCCTTCAGCCCGAGGTCAATCAAGGCGACTTCAAGGTGAGCTACCTGCTGCAGACCCCCACCGCGGGGGTGCTGAAGATGGTCAAGCAGCGGTTACGCCTGCATCGCCTGAAGGCTCGCGCCCATCTGTTCAATCACTTGTTCCTGGATGTGTTGCCGCAGCGGGCGTCCAAGACCGATGCCATCCGCCATCTCGCCATCAGCTGGGGGTTGCCCCTCGAGCAGGTGCTGGTGGTGGCGGCGGAGCACGACCGCTCGCTCGACCATCTGCGCCGCAGCCCCCAGGTGTTCTTCGCCTCCCGTCCCCAGGCCTGGGGCGTGGTGGAGGGTCTGGAGCATCACCGCCTTCTGCGGCGCTGATCAGTTGCTGCCCTGGGGTTCCTGACTCAGGTAGGTCTCCCGCTGGGGATTGCTGTCGGGCAGCCAGTAGCTGATGTCGTCATGCCAGAAGGGCACTCCGGCCACTCGGGAGGACGCCAACTTTGTGGTGGCCATGGCTGTGATCAGCTTGCCCAGGTCAAGGGGTGACAGATCGGTGCGCATGTCCTTGCCGGCGATCTCCATCAGTTCCGGCAGTCGGGTGGCCATCAGCGGATTGGCCAATTTGCGGAACACTTCCGAGAACACCAGCTTCTGGCGTTCCATGCGGCCGATGTCGCCCAGTTCGTCGTGCCGGAAGCGCAGGAATCCCTCCAGAGTCTCTCCTTTCAGCAACTGCCGGCCCGGGTAGAGATCGATGTACAGCCCCTGGCTGTTGTCGACGTAGTGCATGCGCTTGGGCACGTCGACCTCCACGCCACCGATGGCATCGGCGAGCCGCTGCACTGCATTGAGGTTGACCACCATGTAGCGATCCACCCGTGCCGATAGGAGCTTGCTGAGCTCCGACTTCACCATCTCAGGCCCTCCGCTGCTGTAGAGGGCATTGGCCTTCATGACCCCGTAGCGCTCAGAGTCGATGAAGGTGTCGCGTGGAACCTGGGTGAGCTCGGTGCGACCGTTGTTCAGCTGCAGCGTGAGCATCACATCGGTGTTGGTGCTCACGTCGTCGGTGCCCATCACCACGATGCGCCGGTCACCGGTGGCGACCGGAGCCACCAGAGAGCTGATCACCTGTTGTGGATGGTGAAGACCTGCCAGCAGCGCAGCGGTGAGCTGGGGAACACCATGCAGGCCATACCCCAGACCCAGGCCGGCCATAAACAGGGGCAGGCGCGGCAGGCCCCGTCGGCGCGGCGCTGGTGCTCCCACCTGTTTCGGCTTGGTGGGGGTCGCCACGGCCGTTCGCGGCTTGCGGCGGGTCTCCAGCGTGGAGACGTTGTCGCGACGGCTGACGCGATCTGCCGGCCTGAGATCCGCCTTGCTGCGCTGGGAAGCCCGTTGGGGGCGTCGTGGAGAGGGTTGGGCCGGCGACATGGTGGGTCCTGATGCCGGAAACGTACCTCGTGTCTTCCCTTGCTGCCAGAGGGGTTTGGGCCGCTAGATCACCTGGATCGCGGCGGCTGCCTGGTCGGCCTTGCTGCGGGCTTCCTCCAGGCTGGAGCCGCTGGCCAGGGCTACCCCCATGCGGCGGTGGGGGCGTGCATCGGGTTTGCCGAACAGAAGCACCTGCACATCCACCTCAGCCAGGGCTGATTCCAGGCCGCTGAAACCCACGCTGTCGCTGTGTTGGCTGGCCAGGATCACCCGGCTTGCCGCCGCTCCGGTGGAGCGGATTTCCGGGATCGGCAATCCCAGCACGGCCCGCAGGTGCAGTTCGAATTCGCTCAGGTTTTGCCCTGCCAAGGTCACCAGCCCGGTGTCATGGGGCCGGGGCGACAGTTCGGAGAAGACCACCTCGCTGCTCCCATCCGCGGTGCGGCAGACGAAGAACTCCACCCCGAAGATGCCGGCACCACCAAGGTTGTCGGTCACCCGACGCGCCATGGACTGCGCCGCTGCCAGTTCGTCCCATCCGAGATGGGCGGGCTGCCAGCTGCACTGGTAATCACCCCGCTCCTGGATGTGGCCGATGGGGGGGCAGAACAGGGTGGGCCCTTCCCACTGCTTCACGGTGAGAAGGGTGATCTCCTGCTCAAACGTCAGGAATTCCTCGACGATCACCCGCGCGCCGCTGCCGCGGGCGCCGGCCATGGCCGCTTCCCAAGCGGCGTTGATGCCTTCGGGGCCGTCCACCACGCTCTGGCCCTTTCCGGAGGAGCTCATCACTGGCTTCACCACCACCGGCCAGCCCAGGGGTGCGGCGGCAGCGGCCAGCTCCTCGGGGCTCTCGGCGTAGGCGAAGCGGGCGGTGCGCAGACCTAGCTCGCTGGCGGCCAGATCACGGATGCGGTCACGGTTCATCGTCACCGCGGTGGCCCGGGCTGTGGGGATCACGGTGATGCCGCCGGCCTCCAGCTCGGCGAGCGCATCCACGGCCAAGGCCTCGATCTCGGGGATCACCACATCGGGTTGGTAGTGGCGCACCACGGCCTTGAGGGCTTCGGGGTCGCTCATCAGTACCACCTCCGCTTGGTCCGCCACCTGCATGGCCGGTGCTCCGGCGTAGCGGTCTACCGCGATCACCCGGCAGCCGAGTCGCTGGGCGGCGATGGCCACCTCCTTGCCCAGTTCTCCACTGCCGAGGAGCATCAGGGTGCGGGGGAAGGTGGAGTTGGTCATGGCCGCCCCAAAGACGAGAGACTTGCGCGATCTTGCATCGCCGCCGACCCGTGCTGTTGTTTGTCCCGTTGGCTTACGCCACTGCTGGTGATGCTGCTGAGGGGCTGCTCAATGGGCTCAGCATTGAGAGTCTGCAGCGCTGGACCCTGATCTATCTGGGGATTTCGTCTCTGGCGTTTGTTCTGGTGTGGCTGGTGGGTTATCTGCGCCGGCCCGGTTAGTCCGGCTCCATCAGGCTCAGCTGGCGCACCGGCGACTGTTCGTCGATGAAGCCGTAGGCAGCAAAAACGCTGGCATCCCCATGGGTGATGTGCTGCCCATCGCTGTGGCGTTCCAGCACGAATCCCTCTTGGGCCATGCGACGCATCAGAGCGGCAGCCTCCTCAAAGCGGGCGGCCATCGCTTCCAGGCTGGCGCAGTCGGCGGTGAGTCCGGTCTCCTTCCAGGTGAAGTAAGCCATCGTGTGCCGCCCCGGCCGGGCTGTCCATCGGGTCGCGTTGACCGTAGGACCTGCCTGGTCTTGGCAAGAAAAAAGGGGGTTGCCACACCCCCTCGTGAGATCTCCCTTGCCCGACCCGAAGGTCGTAAATGAATGATGCGCTGGCTGCTGGGCAGCAGCTGTGGTCTTTGTAACCAGTTGAACCTTGTGTGGGGATGTGCTGACCAGCGGGCTGGAGGACCGAGGATGACAGCTGTTGGAGACGCTGCAACCGTGATGCAGGGTGCAAGTGGGTCGGCGGAACAGGAGCAGGAGCGTGAGCGGCTGGAGCGCGCCCTGGCCATTGCGCAGCGCTCCGGCAACCGCTTCATGCAGGAGAACATCGAGCGGGAACTCGAGGCGTTGCGTCAGCAGCGGCCATCGCCCCTGATTGAGCAGTATCTGGATCAAGACGGCGAGATCCGACCTGATCTATGACGCCCCTGGGTCCCACGATGCGCTTGATCGCTCTGGTGCTTGCGTTAGCCGCTGTGTTGCTGATCTTGGTCTGGCTCAGTGCGGGGCCACCGCCTCCAGACACACAGGAAATGAATGAGGCGATGCCTGCCCTGCAGGCTAAGTAGCACCATCGTTGCGCATCTTGCTCTGGACAACTGCAGACCGTTGCGTAACCATCAGGCAGTTGTCTTGGTTGGCATGAAGCAGCGATTTGTGCGTGCTGGATGTTCAACCATCAAGGCCTGACACGATGGAAGCTCTCGTGCATTTGCCCGCTGTGATGGTTGCCGGCTCGGCGGCTTTCATGGGCTATTCCTTCTATTCCGCGTCCGCCAAGCGCGATGCCCGGCGCCTGCGGCTGCAGGAGGCGGATCACCAGGCCGCTCTGGAGCGCACCCTGGCTGCCTACGCCAATGTTGTGGCCTTCACCCCCCGTCCTGACGAGGCGAGGGATCTGGCGGCCTGAGCTCAGGGCAGAAGCAGCAAGCCCAGGCTCACCAGCAGCAGGCTCACCAGCCAGAAGCCAACCACCACCTGTTGCTCGCTGGCGCCGCCCAGCTCGTAGTGGTGATGCAGTGGGGCCATGCGCAGGATGCGCCGACCCACCCCATCGGGTCCCTTGGTGGCTTTGAACACCCACACCTGAGCGATTACCGACAGCGATTCCGCCAGGAACACACCACCCATCAACAGCAGAGGCCAAAGGCTGTTGCTTAGTAGGGCCACCGCCGCCAGGGCCCCGCCCATGGCCAGCGAGCCGGTGTCGCCCATGAACACCTGGGCGGGATGTCGGTTGAAGAGCAGAAAGCCCAGCCAGCAGCCGGCCATGGCGGCACAGAACCCCGCCAGTGCTGGATCTCCTTCGTGGCCCCGCAGCATGAGCTGCACGCCGAGCCCACTGAAGACAATCGCCCCACAGCCCGCGGCCAGGCCATCGAGGCCATCGGTGAGGTTGGTTGCATTGCTTTCGGCCAGGAACACGAACAGCCCCAGCGGCCAGATCAGTAGGCCGAGCGGGAGCAGCCAGCCCATCGGTAGAGCGATCGCGCTGGCCATCTGCTGATCCCACGCTGCCCAGGCCAGGAAGGCCACGGCGCTGCAGGCCTGCAGCAGCAGCTTGGCCCGCGGTGTCAGGCCGGTGTTGTGCCGCTTGGTCAGGCTCTGCCAATCATCAACGGCACCAATCGCCATGTAGGCCAGGGTGATGGCGGCCACCGCCAGTAAACGCGAGTCAGCTGGAGCCACCAGCCCCCCGACGATCACCCCGACGGGCACCACCAGCAGCCCCCCCATGGTGGGGGTGCCCGCTTTGCTCAGGTGGGCCTGGGGGCCTTCCTGGCGGATCACCTGCCCGAGTTTCAGCTGCCGGAGCCTGGGGATGCCCCAGCGGCTTAAGCCGGCACTGATCAAGGCTGCCACCACCAGCGGGATGCTCAGTTGCGGTGCTTGGCTGAACCAGTCGCTAGCGGCAGCCAGCCCCAGCAGCAACAAGCCCAGCAACAGCGCCAGTGAGCGGCTGTTGCTGGGCACGGAGGCGATCAGCCTGGTGGTGGAGACCACTGAGAAGAGAGCTTCAGTCCTCCCAATCTTCCTCGGTTTGCTCGTCGTCGGCTTTGTAATCCTCTTTCTCGCCCATCAGCGCTGACAGCTCCTCCTCTTCCACCGTGCTCACATCGGTGGCGGCGGTCTCTTCGTCCACCACCAGACGACCACTGGTTTCCAACCAGCTCAGCAGGTCAGGTTCTTCGCGCAGGGGCAGCACGGGAGCGGGCTCACTGCGGCCGTAGCGGGTCAGCGATGGATTGATGCCATCCAGCTGACTAAGGCTGGTGCTGAGGTTGCTGCTCATCGCGTCAGGCCGGTCGTACGTCGTTTGCCAGGTAGTGCCGGGTTCGGTGTTACCCGGCTGGCGCCAATCCGCCATCCTAACGGAGGCTGCGTCTCCACCCTTGTCGTCGATCCCTGTCCGGGAACTGCTGCCAGCCTGGATCCTGGCGTTGCTGATCAGTGGAATCCTGGTGTGGGCTGGATCCCACTGGCCGACTCCGCTTCTCGAACAGGCCTGGGCCCAGGCCAATCCAGGATCCGCCGTGACTCTGGCCCTGGCCCTTGTGCTGGGCCCGCCCGCTCTGATGGCTGCGGTGTTGGTGCTGCGGATGCTGCGCCACCGCGACAGTGGAGAATCGAGCGATTGCGCGCACGGAGAGCGTTGATGGGCAGGGCCAAGAAAGCTGTACTGGCCTATTCCGGTGGTGTGGACACCAGCGTCTGCATCCCTTACCTGAAGCAGGAGTGGGGCGTGGAGGAGGTGATTACCTTCGCCGCCGACCTGGGTCAGGGCGATGAGCTCGAGCCGATCCGCCAGAAAGCGCTCGATTCCGGCGCCAGCCAATCGATCGTGGGCGACCTGATCGAGCCCTTCATTCGCGAGTTCGCCTTCCCGGCGATCCGCGCCAACGCTCTGTATGAGGGGCGTTATCCCCTCTCCACCGCCCTGGCCCGGCCATTGATTGCCCGACGTCTGGTGGAAATCGCCCGCGAGGTGGGCGCCGATGCGGTGGCCCACGGCTGCACCGGCAAAGGCAACGATCAGGTGCGCTTTGATGTGGCCATCGGTGCTTTGGCTCCTGATCTGAAGGTGCTCACCCCCGCTCGGGAATGGGGCATGAGCCGTGAGGAAACCATCGCCTATGGCGAGCGCTGCGGCATCCCCTCACCCGTGAGCAAGAAGTCGCCCTATTCGATTGACCTCAACCTGCTGGGTCGCTCGATTGAGGCCGGCCCGCTGGAAGATCCCAACGTGGAGCCCCCCGAGGAGATCTACGCCCTCACCGTGAGTGTGGATGCCGCTCCCGATCAGCCCCAGGTGGTGGAGATCGGCTTTGAGCAAGGCAATCCTGTGAGCATCGATGGCGTGCGCCTCGATCC
>VGPT01000039.1 GCA_016882485.1 Cyanobacteria bacterium M_surface_10_m1_298 | reverse complement strand
AGCGGTTGGGCAGGTGACTCACCACCAGTTGGCGCTGGTCATCGCACTGCAGCCAACCTTCATCGCGCAGTAAACCGAGCACCCGGGTCACCGTGACCCGGGTGGTGCTCAAAGCACTGGCAATCTCCTGATGGGTCAGGCGCAGATTCAAACGCAGACCACTTTCACAGGGCTGTCCGTATTCCTGGGCGAGTAACTCCAGGAAACCGCGCACCCGATCTTCGATGCGCCGCAGGCCCAGCAGGGCAATCAGGGCCTCCGACTGACGGGTGCGGGCAACCATCGCCTGCATCAGGGTGTAAGCGAGATGGGGTGAAGTGCGGGCCTCAGCCATCGGCAGACAGAGCAGATCGCAATCGCTCAGCGTGGTGGCCTCCACCAGCTCAAGGTTGGTCAAGGGCTCTCCAAAGGGTTCGTTTGGCCCCGCCAGGGCGAGAACCACATCCTCACCCTGCTCATTCATGCAGGTGAGCTTCACCATCCCGCGGGCCACGAGCCAGATGTGGTGGCGGAGCAGGGGAACACGGCTACCAGCCGTGAGATGAACCAGATCGCGCTGATAACTCTCTTCGAGGCTGCCGAGGAATCCGTTGGGGCTGCTGGGAGTGCAAACCATGGCCCGATGTGCTCGTGCGACCGCCGGACTGTATGGAGCATCACGCAGGCAGAAGCAAAGGTCCGATAGGTGTGCGGTTAAGGGTCGGTTAGCCGAGTAGGGCCTGATGAAAGGCCCGCCGCGTGCTGGAAGACAGCCACTGCTCCGACGACACCCGCCAGTGCTGCCAGAGGGATTGACGCTCGGAGCTCAGCACCTCCATCAGCGTTGGGCACGCCTGCTCCGCCTTCGCCAGGGCGCCGGCCTCGAGCGCCTGCTGAAACAACGCCAGATCGTTGAGATCCCCAAGCAACTGCTGCGAGCGCTTCAGGCGCTCCAGCCAGGGCTCCAGAACAGAGGCTGGCGAGAGCGACAGCCCATAGCGGCACTGCTTGATCCGCTTACGCAGGGCGTGCAGCTCATCAGGCACCTCGCTGCGCCATCCCGGCAACAGAAACAGATCCCCCATCAACTGACTGTGGAACTCCGGCAACCAGGGCTCCAGGGCCTCTGATGCCAGGGGAGTGAACTGAGGATCCCGCAACCAGGCCTGCAGGCGGGCCAGCAACTTCAGATAACGGCGGCCGCGCAAATCTTCCACCACCTCAGAAAACGCCAACCTGCGCTCCCTCCGCAGCTGCTTGCGCATCGGCTTGAGGGCGTTGAGTTCCGCCTCCGGCAGCCCCGGCATCAGCTGATGCTCTAACCGATCACGCAGCACATCCAGATCCCTGGCCAGACCAAGCCGGCGGCCAATCTTGGCCACACGGGTAGAGGAAACCCCATCGGGCAGGCGCAAGGCAGGCTCAAACTGCTGCAGCAGAACCGCCAGGCGGCGGAGCTGGATTCTGAGTTGATGCAGAGGCTCGGGTTCCTGATCCGCGAGAACACCCGCCTGGAGAGCGACCATTTGGCTCACACTGGCCTGAACCCGCTCATGCAGATAGGCAGAAATCTCCAAAGTTCAGAGAACGCAGCGGTTAGAAGAACAAACGGGCTGTTGGTGATCCCTCCAGCCGCAGCTGCTGCTGCCAGCGGGCATCCAGATCATCGGGGCCAGACGAAACAGAGCTGGCGTCAGCTGCGGGCAACGGAGCAGGGCAGGGGCCCCTCTGATCTTGAGGATCTGGCGAATCGAAACAGTCTGCAGATTCAACGTGACGCGACATGGTCATCGGCCTGCTACCCACAGGCTAAACACACCAGAATCAACGAGGCGATAGGCCAAATCGCCTAAACCAGTTCACTTGAAGCGAAGTGATTTTCAATGGTTTTGAGTGAATTAAGAAGCGGCCGATCGATCAGCGGCCGTGACTCCGCCCAGCGCGTCAGCTGCATCAACGTCACCACGCACAGGCCCTGAATCGCCAGGCACGACAGGGAGGGCAACAGGATCGAGCGAAGGGAGTTCATCCGGCGGTCCCAGTGGCCCTATTGGAACCCAGATCTCCCGGGCGAGGAGGTGCCGGATAACACCCAAGCGCCGTCAAGCCGGTCACCCAGGCCAGCACCCATAACCCATTCATAACGTCTGGGCCCTAAGCCAGGGGCAACGTGATGGAGGCGGCCACGGCGGACGCGAGCCTGTTTTTCAACCGCGAACTGAGCTGGATCGCCTTCAACCAGCGGGTGCTGGCCCTTGCTCTGGATCCAGACACCCCGCTGCTGGAGCAAGCCAAGTTCAGCGCGATCTTCAGCAACAACCTCGACGAATTTTTCATGGTCAGGGTTGCCTCACTGCAATCCCAGATCGATGAAGGCATCACAACGCCCAGCGTGGATGGGCTGACGCCCCAGCAGCAGCTGCAGGCGATCCGCCAGCACCTCAGCCCACTGCTCGATCAACAGCAGAACCACTACAGGCACCAGCTCAAGCAACGCCTGGCGGATGCGCAGATCCAGATCCTCGATTATCAGCAGCTCTCAAGAAAGCAAAAAGACTGGGCCAACAGTTACTTCTACAGGCACGTTTTTCCGATCCTCACGCCTCTGGCCGTTGACCCGGCCCACCCCTTCCCCTTCATCAGCAATCTGAGCATCAATATTGCGGTGTTGGTGAGGGATCAGGTCCACCCTGAAGGACAATTTGCACGCATCAAGGTTCCCCAGAAAAACATTCCCCGCTTCGTGCAGATCCCAGAAGAGCTGCACGGGGGCTGCTGGCCGCGCCCCATCCACATCTGCACCCCCCTCGAGCAGCTGATTGCCTTCAACCTGAGGCATCTGTTCCCCGGGATGCAAATCGAGGGGCATTACTTCTTCCGGGTCACCCGCGACGCCGACCTGGAGTTGCGCGAACTGGAGGCCGATGACCTGATGGAAGCCCTGGAGCAGGGCCTGAGAAAACGCAAGCTCGGTGGCGAAGTGGTGCGGCTGGAGGTCTCCGATGAAATGCCCAACGCCGTGCTGCAGCAACTGATGGATGGCATGGAGGTGGGACCCGAAAGCGTGTATCGCATCGGAGGGCCGCTCGGGCTCGACGACCTGATGAGCCTGCAGAGCATTGACGCACGCCATCTCAAGCACCCTGCCTTCTTCGGGAAAACCCCCAAGCGACTGCAACGGGCCCAGAGCCATGAGCAAAAACCCGGCCAATTTGAAAGTGTGTTTGCCGTGATGCGTCGCGGGGATGTGCTGTTGCACCACCCGTTTGATCTGTTCTCCACGAGCGTGGAGGAATTCATCAACCAGGCGGCCGATGACACCTCGGTGCTCGCCATCAAGATGACCCTTTACCGGGTCTCCAAGGATTCACCGATCATCGCCGCCCTGATTCGGGCCGCCGAGAACGGCAAGCAGGTGATGGCCCTAGTGGAGCTCAAGGCCCGCTTCGACGAAGACAACAACATCCAGTGGGCCCGCCAGCTGGAGCGCTCCGGTGTGCACGTGGTCTACGGGGTGATCGGTCTGAAGACCCACACCAAGATCGCCCTGGTGATCCGGCGCGAAAAGGGGGAATTACGCAGTTACTGCCATGTGGGAACCGGCAACTACAACTCGCGCACCTCAACCCTCTACACCGACCTGGGCGTGCTCAGCAGTGATGCCGACCTCGGTCGCGACCTGGTGGAGCTCTTCAACTACCTCACGGGATTCTCCAAGCAGACCAGCTACCGCCAGTTGCTGGTGGCCCCCCTCAATCTGCGCGAGCAGACCATGGCCCGCATCGAACGGGAGACCCGCCACGCCAACGCCGGACGCCCCGCAGCGATCAGGGCCAAGATGAATTCCCTGGTGGACCCCGCCATCATCCAGAAGCTCTATGAAGCCTCCCAAGCGGGAGTCGAGATCGACCTGGTGGTGCGGGGAGCCTGCTGCCTCAAACCGGGGTTGCCAGGCATCAGCGAGACGATCCGGGTGCGCAGCATCATCGGTCGCCTGCTCGAGCATTCCCGCCTGTTCTGGTTCGCCAACGACGGACAACCGGAGCTCTTTCTGGGCAGCGCCGACTGGATGCCGCGCAATCTCGACAGGAGGGTGGAAGCCGTGGTTCCACTCAAAGACCCCAAACTGACCGAACGCCTGGAGTGGCTACTGCAGCTCTACGCCAACGACAACGTCAGCGCCTGGACGCTCGCGGCCGATGGCACCTACGAACGGCAACGCCCAGCGGGCACCACCCTGGCCGCGCAGGAGGAGCTGATTGACGTCTGGTCGTCGCTCTAACGCCGAACCGAGCTGGAGCCACCTCGCCCTGCGTGCGCTGACAACTACAAATCAAACAGACTGGATCGACTGGTACGCAGCAGGCTCCAGAGCTTCTTGATTTCGTCGTAGGCAGCATCCTGCGTGATCTTTCCGTTGCCCTGAAGGCCAACGATCAACCCCACACGATCCGCAAATTGTTCGAGGTTCTGATGAAACAACAGCCGCTCAGGGGTCCAGTCAGCGCCGTGATAACCGCTGAAGGCCTCCATCGGAGACATCGTTCCCTCAGCCCGTTGAGGTGAGGAGGCATCAGGTTCAGGGGAAGGGGAATGCACAGGCTTCAAGCGTGAGAAGGAGGGCGGGAATCAACCAAAGCGGCCAGAGACATAATCCTGGGTGGCCTTCTGCTGGGGGGAATTGAAGATGGTTTGGGTATCTGCAAACTCTTCGAGGCAGCCCACCTTGGTGTCGCGATCAGAGAAGGTGTT
Source organism: Cyanobacteria bacterium M_surface_10_m1_298 (assembly GCA_016882485.1). GTDB lineage: Bacteria > Cyanobacteriota > Cyanobacteriia > PCC-6307 > Cyanobiaceae > Vulcanococcus. The sequence continues at coordinate 10,055 of VGPT01000039.1, read as the reverse complement.
CACGTTGAAGAAGCCGGTCATATCACTCACACGAACCGCCTGCTGCATGTTGTGCGTGACGATCACAATCGTGTAGCTGTTTTTGAGCTCATGAATCATCTCCTCGATTTTGAGCGTGGAGATGGGATCCAGCGCCGAGCAGGGCTCATCCATCAGGATCACCTCAGGATCGATCGCAATCGTGCGGGCGATACACAAGCGCTGCTGCTGACCGCCAGAAAGGGCATAACCGCTCTCCGAAAGCTTGTCTTTGGTTTCATCCCAGAGGGCAGCCTTGCGCAGCGATCGCTCCACCAGCTCATCCATGTCACCGGTGTAGCCGTTGATCCTGGCGCCGAAGGCGATGTTGTCGTAGATGCTCTTCGGGAACGGATTGGGCTTCTGAAACACCATCCCGATCCGGCGGCGCACCTCAACCGGATCAACCGTTTTGGCGTAGAGATCCTGGCCATCAAAGACAACGCGCCCGCTCAGGGTGCAGCCCTCGATCAGATCGTTCATCCGGTTCAGGCAACGCAGAACCGTGCTCTTGCCACAGCCAGAGGGGCCGATGAAGGCCGTGACCTTATGGCGGGGCACCCCCAGATGAACCCCCCGCACCGCCTCATTGTTCCAGTAGCGGATGCTGACATCTTCAAGGCTGAGGCAGGTTTGTGTAGCAGAGAGAGTGGCAGTCATGGCGATGCAAAACGAGAGGAACGAAACAGCGAATGGGGCTTAAACCCGTGTGAAGCGAGCAACCCAGCGCGCGAAGAGGTTGGCCAGGAGGATCATCAACACCAAGACAAACGAGGCCGCCCAGGCCAGGGCGTTCTGGGCCTCGTAGGGCATGATCGCGAAGTTGAAAATCAACACCGACATCGTGGCGATCGGGTTGAACAGACCTTCCGGCCAGAAGGGTGAAAACAGGGCCGTGAAGATCAAAGGAGCGGTTTCACCCGCCGCCCGGGCGATGCCGAGCACAACGCCCGTCGCAATCGGTGTGAAGGCTGTAGGAAGCGTGATGCGGGTGATCGTGACGAACTGAGAGGCCCCCAGCCCCATGGCCCCCAAACGCAATTCCTGGGGAACCAGCTTCAGTGCTTCATCGGTGGTTTTGATCACCGTGGGCAGCATCAGCACCGACAGGGCCACGCCACCGGCCATGGCGCTATAGCTCTGACCGAAGAACAAGCGGGTGCTGACGATCAAGCCGTAGATGAAAACCCCACAGATGATTGAGGGCACACCGGAGAGCACGTTCGTTCCAAAGCGAACGAATTGGGCAAACCAACCTGAGCGGGAGTATTCCGCCAGGTAGACCCCGCCGCCAACGCCCACGGGAATGGCGATCAGGCTCGCCACCAGGGTGACGACAATGGTTCCAAGAATGGCGTTACCAATGCCACCACCCTCGAGACCAGGCGGTGGCGGCAATTCGGTGAGCAGCGTTGCACTGATCAGGGAGCCACCCTTGAACAGCACATAGCCCAGCACCAAAACCAAAGGGAGAACGGCGATCGCCGAAAACACGGCAGCAACAGCCGTCAGCAGGGCATTCCAGCGATTGCGCGGCAAGGAAGCCTGGAACCGCAGCGAAGTGGGATGGCTGACGACAGCAGAAGGAACGAAGGCCATCGGAATCAGGCGTATTTGAGGCTGAGGCGACGCACAATCCACTGCGCCAGAACATTCACCACCAGGGTCAGCAGCATCAACACCAACGCCGCGTACATCAGCGCAGACACCTGAAAGCCATCGGCCTCACCAAATTGATTGGCCAACATCGAGGCAATCGTGTTGCCTGGCGCCAGAAGGCTGAGGGTGAAGTTGTTGGAATTACCGATGATCATCGTGACCGCCATCGTTTCTCCCATCGCCCTGCCCAGGGCGAGCATCACGCCGCCGGTGATTCCAGACACAGCCGCCGGAAGAATCACCTGCAGGATCGCTTCCCAGCGGGTTGTGCCGATGCCGTAGGCCGCTTGCCGCAGCTCGGTTGGCACCTGCTGCAGGGAATCGCGAGCAATGGCGGTGATGATCGGCAACACCATCACCACCAGGATCAAGATGGCTGGGGCCATACCAGGGCCCTGAGGCACCGTGGAAAAAAATGGCATCCAGCCCAGGCTGGTGTGGAGTAGCTCGAGGAACGGTCGAAGAAACGGCTCCATCACGAAGATGGCCCAGAGGCCCAGCACCACCGAGGGAATCGCCGCCAGCAGCTCGACCATCAAGCCCAGCACCTGACGAATGCGGGCGGGAATCAGGTTTTCTGTGATGAAGATCGCCGTTCCGACCCCCAGTGGCACGGCAATCAGCAACGCCAGCACCGAGCTGACGATCGTTCCGTAGATCGCGGTGAACGCGCCGTAGGTATCGCCGACCGGATCCCAATCAGACAGCACCAGAAACTGGAACCCGAAGCGCCCCATCGCCTCGCGGGATCCCATCAACACCGTGAGCAGGATTCCCGCCAGCACCAGCCCCACCAGCGAGGCGAGCACGATGGTCATCCAGCGGAACCCCTGGTCCGCCATCTTTTCCTGCGGGGGTCGCCGCCGCAGGGCAAACAGGTCGCCGGCAGGAGGGGCTTTCATTCCCTTAGATCACCTGCTTGCACCGTCTCACGCAGATCAACAGGTGTCCTTAAGGATGGGTTAAGGGGTTCAACGGAAACCGTTATGAATCACACCTGCTACACCAACCGTTAATCAGCCTTTAACGGATCCAGATCGAAGCGAAGCAAGACTGAGGCCAAATCAAGTGTGATCGATGTGATGAGCCGCGTGATTCATGCCCTGGCTCTGACCCCCTTGCTCACGGTCTCCATCAGTGCCGCGCAACAGGCACAACCGATCGTGATCAGCGGATCGAGCACCGTGTATCCCTTCAGCCAAGCCGCGATCAAAAGCTTCGCCCGCCGAACCCCCAAAACGGTGAGCATTCAAGCCCGAAGTGTGGGGAGCAGCGCAGGGTTTCGCGAGTTCTGCGCCGGGAAGGTTCCGATCGCAGCAGCGTCACGCCCGATCAACGCTCGAGAACTGGAGCAATGCAAGGCAGGGCGTGTTCGCTTCTACGAGCTGCCGATCGCCTTTGATGCGATCACGGTGGTCATCAATCCCAGCAACAGCTTCGCCAAGCAGATCAGCACAGCCCAACTGAAAACACTGTGGGAGAAAAAGGCCGAAGGCAAGGTGCTGCGCTGGAGCCAGCTGAACCCAGCCTGGCCCAACAGCACCATCAAGCTCTGCGCTCCTGGCAAAGACTCCGGCACCTATGACACCTTTAACAAGGTGATCAGCGGCAGCGAAAGCAACTCCCGGCAGGACTACACCGCCAGTGAGGATGACGACATCCTCGTGCGTTGTGTGGCCAACAGCGAAAACGCTCTTGGCTACTTCGGCTTCGACTATTACCAAAACAACCGCAGCATCCTTCGCGCTCTGCCGGTGAGCGGCATGCGTGGCACGGTTCTCCCCAGCGTGGCCTCCGTGCAGGGTTCGCGCTACCTGCCCCTCTCACGCCCTGTGTTCTACTACGTCAACGAACAGGCGATCCGAAGCAACCGAGTGCTACGTGCACTGGTGGATTCCACCATCCAGCAGGGAGCCAAGTTAGCCGAGCAAGCCAATTTGATCCCCCTCCAAGATTCCACCTACCGGCTGGTGAGCAGCAAGTTGTATCGCGAGGTGCTCGGGAGTTCCTTTGGCGGGCAACTCCCCATCGGCCTCACCGTTGGTCAAATCCTGGAGCGCAGCTTCGATGCCCAGAAGAAACCCCAGTTCCGCTAAATCACGCGCTGTTGTGTTCTGGGAGACAAACTGCCGCAGTTCAGCAGCGTTTTGTCTCTTCTAATACCCGAAGCAGTTAGCACCGCCTTAAGATCCTTTCAGATGCGGTGAATTGATGTTGGTGCAAACTGGCCACGGCAGCATCAGTTTTGTTGCCGGATGCTGCTGGGTGAATTCAGTGGCCCAGCCCACAGCTGTCAGTGCTCCTCGCGACGAGAAAACGGATCAACTATTTCAGTGGCGCTCATGGTTTAAGCGCGCGTCCGACAGTCACTGAGAGACCGGCGGGGCAAAGCGATACCCCAAGCCACGCACGGTCACAAACAGTGAGGGCAGCTCAGGGCGATCCAATTTGTGCCGGAGCCACCACACGTGCACATCCACGCTTTTGGCTTTGCCCCGATAATCCGCTCCCCACACCTGGGCAATCAACTGATCGCGGCTGAGCACGCGGCCCGGGTGAAGCATGAAATATTCGAGCAGGCGAAACTCGCGGGGAGTGAGGGCCACGTCAACCCCATCAGCCAAGACACGGCACTCGTCTTGAAACAGCTGCAACCAAGCCGCCTCTAATACACGGGGGCCAAAAGCCAGCGGGCGCAGCGGCAGCCGGCTGACTCGACGCAGCAAAGCTTTGCAGCGGGCAATCAGCTCAAGGGAGCCAACGGGCTCCAGCACCACGGCGTCGGCACCGGCCTCCAGCAGTGCAGCGCGCTCTCGCTCTCCAGCGCCATCCGCCAACAGCAAGAGGAGCACCTTGGTGTTGGCGCTGCGCCAGCGCTGCACGAGCGCCTGGGTGTCAGCCATCGGATGGCTCGCACTCGGGAGCTGAAGCAGCACCAGATCAGCCGCTTCAGGGCGGGGTTCTGGATCGATCAGATCCAGCAGCTGAGGCGGAAGGGGTTGCTGAATCACCCGAAAACCCGCCCCAAAAAACAAGGAGCACAGCTGTGCTCGCCGATCCGGATCATCAAGCACAACCCTGATCAGGGCCGGCTGAGGAATGACAGGCATTCAGGCTTCAGGTCGGAGCGGAGTTCAGCCAAAAAAAGAGGGGGCCCGAAAGCCCCCCTTGTCATCCAGGTTGGTCTCAGATCAGGCGCCGATCTTGGCCACAGCGGCCTTGGCCTTCTTCAGGATGTCGCCACGCAGGGGCACATAGCCCAGCTCATCCGCATCGTTCTGGGCGCGGCCCAGCAGGTAGAGCATGGCGGAGCGGATCTGACCGGCCTTGGCGCCATTGCCCTTCTGGTAAGCCAGGATCCAGGTGAGGGTCGAGATGGGGTAGCTCTTGGCACCGGCGGGATTGGGATCCTCACCAGCAAGATTGCCGTCGAGCGTGATGTTGTTGAGGGCAGCGGCACCACCAGCCAGGGTGGGCAGCACATAGTTGCCCGCCTTGTTCTGCAGGGCAGCAGCCTGGAGCTTGCCCTTCACATAGCTCTGGTTGATGTAACCGATGGAGCCTGCGGTGTTGCTGAGCACGCCGGCGACGCCTTCGTTGCCCTTACCGCCCACGCCCACGGGCCACTTCACACTCTTGCCTTCGCCCACTTTGCTCTTCCACTCCGAAGAGAAAGCGCTCAGGGAGTTGGTGAAGGCGAAGGTGGTGCCGGAACCATCAGAACGGTGCGCCACGGTGATCGGGCCCTTGCCGCACTTGAGCTGGTCCCAGGTCTTGATCTTGCCCAGGAAAATATCCACAGCCTGCTTCTGGCTGAGCTTCAGACCCTTGCAATCGGCCTTGTTGTAAGCGATGGCGATGGTGCCGCCCACAGCGGGGAACTGCACCACGCCGCGGCTCACCTTGGCGGCTTCAGAAGCCTTGATCGGCTCATCGGTGGCGCCGAAATCCACAGTGCCGGCCACGTACTGGCGCACACCGGCGCCGGAGCCCACCGACTGATAGTTCACCTTGACGCCCTTGGAGGCAGCGCCGGCAAACGCCCGTTGATAGAAGGGAGCGGGGAACGATGCACCAGCACCGTTGATCACGCTTTGAGCAGAGGCTGCAGCGGCGATGCCGAAGCTGGAGAGAACGCCGAAGCAGAGAGCCTTCTTCGCGAAGGACATGGAAAAGCAACCGTTCAGGAGCTACCTACCTCTAAGCAGCCGCGAACGGCGCAGAGTTAGGGGCTGGTTAAGGGTGCGTGAAATGTTGGTTGTCGCCTACAGGCTGGCGTGCGCAAAAGCACCAGAACCGCAGCACCAGAGGTAGTTTGAAGCCTGTTCAACTTTGCTGTTCAGGCAACCTCCATGAACAATCACCTCAACACCCTGCACCCCAACCCTGGATGGGAGTCAGAGCACAGCCCCATCGGCAAACACTGCATCCTTGAGCTTTACAACTGCAGCAGCGACAAGCTCAACGACGAAGCCTTTCTGCGCAGCAGCATCACCAACGCCGTGCAGCACGCCGGCGCCACGCTGTTGCAATTGATCAGCCACCGCTTTGAGCCCCAAGGCATCACGGGCCTGGCGCTGCTGGCTGAATCCCACCTCTCGATCCACACCTGGCCGGAATCGGGCTACGCCGCCGTGGATGTCTTCACCTGTGGAGACCACACGATGCCGGAGCTCGCCTGCCAGGACCTGGTGCAGGCCCTGGAGGCCGAGCGCCACAGCCTGCGCAGCTTCCTGAGGGAGACGCCCTCAGCGCTTGCCAGCAACACACGCGAAGCGCTGATCCCCTGAACCCTCAACAACACGCCACCGCGGGTGTGGCTCAGCTGCTGGCCAGCTGCCCCAGCCACACCCCGAGGGCCTCCAACGCCTCTGGCCGGAGGCGGTAGTAAACCCAGCGGCCCTGCTCCCGCGCCTCCAGCAGACCGGCCTGACGCATCACCTTCAGATGGAAGGAGAGCTTCGATTGGGCCAGGTTCAACTGATCGGTGAGCTCACAGACACAACGCTCCCCATCGGCCAGGGCCAGGGCCACCTCAAGCCGCACCGGATCCGCCAACGCCTTCAACAGGGGCAACATCTCCGCAGAAGCCACTGCAAATACCAGGCGATGCCAGAGGAAGCCTAACCAGCCCTTAAAGCATCAAGCCAGGTTGATGCATCAAGATTGGTTGATTGGTTTGTTTCCGGGTCATGCGCATCGGCGTCAACGGCTTTGGCCGCATCGGGCGTCTCGTGTTCCGGGCCCTCTGGGGCAGGCCCGGCATTGAGCTGGTGCACGTGAATGACTGCGGCGGTGATGCAGCCACCGCCGCCCACCTGCTGGCCTTTGATTCGGTGCACGGGCGTTGGCAGGAAGAGGTGCAGGCGAGCAGCCAGGGGTTCCAGGTCAACGAACACCGCCTGAGCTTCACGAGCGAGAGCGATCCCACGGCCGTTCCCTGGCGTGAAGCTGGCGTCGAACTGGTGCTCGAGTGCAGCGGCAAGATCAAAACCCCGGACACCCTGCAGCCCTACTTCGATCGGGTGGGCCTGCCCAAGGTGCTGGTGGCCTGCCCAGTGAAAGGTCAGGTAGCCGGCGAGGAGGCCCTCAACATCGTTTATGGGATCAACCATCAGCTGTACGACCCCAGCCGCCATCACCTGATCACGGCGGCCTCCTGCACCACGAACTGCCTGGCACCGGTGGTGAAAGTGGTGCAGGAGAGCTTCGGCATCAAGCACGGCTCGATCACCACCCTGCACGACGTCACCAACACCCAGGTCGTGGTGGATGGCTTCAAGAGCGATCTGCGCAGAGCCCGTTCCTGCCTGCACAGCCTCATCCCCACCACCACCGGATCCGCCAAAGCGATCGGCCTGATCTTCCCCGAACTGCAGGGCAAGCTCGATGGCCATGCCGTGCGCGTGCCCCTGCTCAACGCCTCCCTCACCGATGCGGTGTTTGAACTGGAGCGAGCCACGAGCATCCAAGAGGTGAACGCCGCCTTTGAAGCGGCCGCCATTGGGCCCCTCAAGGGAATCCTGGGCTACGAAAGCCGCCCCCTGGTGTCAGTCGACTACGTAAACGACAACCGCAGCGCGGTGATCGATGGGCCATCAACGCTGGTGACCGGGGGATTCCAGCTGAAGGTCTACGCCTGGTACGACAACGAGTGGGGCTATAGCTCCCGCATGGCGGATCTGGCCTGCCACATCGCCGCCCTGCACGATCGATGATGGGCGGGCTCCTCTCCGGAAAGACGCCCCTCTCGGCGCTGCAGCAATACGCGATCGTGACGGCTAACTACTGGGCCTTCACGCTCACCGATGGGGCTCTGCGGATGTTGGTGGTGTTCCACTTCCATGCCCTGGGCTACTCCACTCTGGAGATCGCCTTTCTCTTTCTTTTCTATGAGTTCTTCGGGATCATCACCAACCTCTACGGAGGCTGGCTGGGGGCCCGCTTCGGCCTGAGGCTCACCCTCTGGAGCGGCACCTTGATGCAGGTCACAGCCCTGCTGATGCTGATTCCTGTGGCGGAGAGCTGGCCGAAGTGGTGGAGCGTGGCCTACGTGATGGTGGCCCAGGCCATCAGCGGCATCGCCAAAGACCTCAACAAGATGAGCGCCAAGAGCGCGATCAAAACGGTGGTCAAAGACACTCCGGAGGATCAAGGCCAGGGGCAGCAACAGCTGTTCCGTTGGGTCGCCATCCTCACCGGCTCCAAAAATGCCCTCAAAGGCGTGGGCTTTTTCCTCGGGGGGGTTTTGCTCACCAGCGTGGGCTTCAACCGCTCCGTGGCCGCCATGGCTGCCGGACTGTTCGCCGCGTTTCTGGTGACGCTGGTGCTGCCGGCAGACATGGGCCGGATGAAGCAGAAGCCTGGATTCAGCGCCCTGTTCTCCAAATCCCGGGGCATCAACCTGCTCTCCCTCGCGCGCTTCTTCTTGTTCGGAGCGCGGGATGTCTGGTTTGTGGTTGCCTTACCGGTGTTCCTTCAGGCCGCCCTGGGCTGGAAGTTCTGGGAAGTGGGCGGCTTCATGGGGCTCTGGGTCATCGGCTACGGCATCGTTCAGGCCTCAGCTCCAAGCCTGCGGCGAAGCTGGGGACAAACCAAGCCACCTGGTGTCTCGGCCCTGGAGTTCTGGAGTGCCGTTCTCAGTGCCATCCCGGCGCTGATGGCCCTGACCCTCTGGCGCCAGGTCGGCCATCCAGGCCTGACGGTGGTGGTGGGTTTGGCGGTCTTCGGCGTGGTGTTCGCGATGAATTCCTCAATCCACAGCTACATGGTGCTCGCCTACAGCGACCAGGAGGCGGTGAGCCTCAACGTGGGCTTCTATTACATGGCCAATGCCGCCGGAAGGCTTCTGGGCACACTGCTCTCCGGCGCCGTCTTCCTGCTGGGAGGCCTTGAGGCCTGCCTCTGGATCTCAAGCCTGATGGTGGCTCTGGCCTTTGCGGTGAGCACGCGACTGCCCAGCCCCAATCCCTCATAGGGAACGAAACAAGCGTTGGATCCGCTCACTCTTCTGAGGGCAGAGCTGCGGCGCATACTCACGCACCGCGGCGGTCTCCACGGCAGCAGCCGGGATGCCCGTGAGATTGAGACCCGCCTGCTCAAAGCGATCCGCCAGCTGGCTCTCCCGATTGCGCATCACCTCTGGTTGATCGAAATGGGCACAGAGCATTTCGGCATACAGGCGAGCCGCACAGCCGCTCTGCCCATAGCGCTCCAGGCAGCTTTGCGCAGAGACAGGAAGAGCCGGCAACCCCAACAGGGCCAGCCCCAGGCCCAATCGCCAGATCGGGAACCCCAGCATCAGCGGAAGTTCTCGGGCTTGCAGCTGAGGTAGCGCTGCATCTGCTCCTGGTTCAGGCTGAGGGGATCACCCGGACGCAGCAGATCAGGACTGATCGTGCGCAGCTGCTGCGCCAGCTGATCGCGCTCCTGCACCGCCGCGGCCTTGCGTTGGGCCCTGGCCTGCTCCCACACCTGCCGGCGCTCCGCTTCGCTGCGCGTCCACGCCGCCACAGCGTCGTCATAGATCTGTTGTTCCGTTTCCTGGTCATAGATGGTCAGGAGCCTCTGCTCTTCTGGATCCAGAGGCAGGGGCGGCATCACCGGCACAAAGCGCTCCGCCGCGATGGCCTGAAGGCGCGTTTGCGTATCGGCGAAACGCTGACGCAACAGAGGCAGGCTTTGGCGATAGCGCCGGCACTGCTGCAGGGCCTTGCGTTGCAGTTCCTCTGCCTTCGAGAGGGTGGGATCGACCGGCTTGGGGCGCCGACTGGAGCAGGCTCCGAGCCAGAGCACCAGCATCAGCGCCGCAAGAAGCCGAGGGAATCGGATCACCGTGATCCTGGAGTTCCTATCCATGTTGTCAGCCGCAGGCTCGG
>VGPT01000038.1 GCA_016882485.1 Cyanobacteria bacterium M_surface_10_m1_298 | reverse complement strand
AGGAACACAGCAGAAGCAGCAGCCACGGGTGCGCTGTAAGCAACGCAGATCCAGGGGCGCATGCCCAGGCGGTAGGAGAGTTCCCACTCACGACCCATGTAGGCGTAGATGCCGATGAGGAAGTGGAAAACAACCAGCTGGAAAGGACCGCCGTTGTACAGCCACTCGTCGAGGCTGGCGGCTTCCCAGATGGGGTAGAAGTGCAGACCGATGGCGTTGCTGCTGGGGATCACAGCGCCAGAGATGATGTTGTTGCCGTACATCAGGGAGCCGGCAACGGGCTCACGGATGCCGTCGATATCAACCGGGGGAGCGGCGATAAAGGCAACGATGAAGCAGATGGTGGCGGCCAGCAGGCAGGGGATCATCAGAACGCCGAACCAACCCACATAGAGGCGGTTGTCGGTGCTGGTGACCCACTCGCAGAACTGGTTCCACGCAGAAGCGCCTTGGCGCTGCTGGATTGTGGTGGTCATGAGTACGGGAAAGAAGGTCTCGTCGGTCAGTCCCAGAGGGTCAGCCGAAGAGCGTTAGGGAAGGACAGGTCGGGTTCCCGTCCTGCCACGGACCAATGTAACGGATGTTTGCGCCACGTTGCGCGCGGTTAAGGATTCCAGGGCGGCTCTGCCGCGCCAGCGTTTCTAATCAGTGCCATTAGCTGCGCTTGTGCTGGCGTGTTGCCTCGCGTTGTCACCTGGAGTCCCAGCGTCACCTTGGTGCCGACCCAAGGGTGCTTCAACGCCTGCGATTACTGCAGTTTCAGGCGACCCCTTGGCCAGGAGCCGCCGCTGGAGTTGAGCGAGGCCCGCGCTCAGCTGCGGCAACGGCCGGAGGCGACGGAAGTGCTGCTGCTCAGCGGCGAGGTGCATCCCGCTTCGGCCGAGCGTGAGGCCTGGTTTGCCCGCTTGTGCGCCCTCGGAGTCGAGGCTCTCCGCCAGGGCAGGCTGCCCCATACCAATGCCGGTCCCCTCAGCCTCAGGGAAATGGCCCGACTGGCCCGGTTGAACCCATCGTTGGGCTTGATGTTTGAAGGCGTCGGGCCGGCCTATGACCGGCAGCATCGTCAGGCACCCAGCAAACGTCTTGCCGTGCGTCTGGAGCAGTTGCAACAGGCTGGTCGTCTCGGGATTCCCTTCACCACGGGGCTCCTGCTGGGTTTGGGGGAAAGCTGGGAGGCGAGGCGTCAGGCCCTCACGTTCCTTGCCGAATTACAAGGCCGCTGGGGCCATCTGCAGGAGGTGATCCTTCAGCCCTGGCGGCCGGATGGTTGTGAGGCTGTGCCGATATCGGGCCCTGAGCAGGCGGAGTTGCTGGAGGTGATCGCCCTGGCGCGCCAGATGTTGCCAGCGGAGGTGCACCTGCAAACCCCTCCGAACCTCTGGCCTCTGGAGGCCCTGCCTGAAGCGATTGCGGCCGGCATCGACGATCTCGGTGGGATCGACTGCACGGATGTGATCAATCCGGCCTATCCCCAGCCGACCCCCTTGGCGCTGCAGGCGCTGCTCGAAAGACACGATCTGCAGTTGCAGCCGCGCCCCTGCGTGCACCGGCGTTGGTGGGGAGGGCTACCCAGGCACTTGCGCCTGGCGGTGGAGGCAGTCGACCAGCAGTTGCAGCTTCGATGGGCTGTCTCCGGTTGTTAGCGTCCAGGTTCCGCATCGGCGTCGCGCCTTGAGACAAGTCTCCCCGGCTGAACAGCGGGTCTTGCTCGTGCGGCTGCCCTGCAATCCCATCTTCCCGATCGGCCCGGTCTACCTGGCGGATCATCTGCACAAGCAGTTCCCCGATCTCCCTCAGCAGATCCTGGATCTGGCGGCGGTTCCCTTGCTGGATGTGGAGGCCGTGCTGCTGGAGCGAATCGAAGCGTTTCGCCCCAGCGTTTTGGTCTTTTCCTGGCGCGATATCCAGATTTATGCCCCTGTCGATGGGCGTGGCGGCAATCCTCTGCAGAACTCCTTCGAGGTGTTCTATGCCCGTAACCCCCTGCGGCGCCTGAGGGGTGCCGTAGGCGGCCTGCGCCTGATGGCCTCCTTCTATGGGGAGCTGTGGCGCAACCTGCGCCTGGTGCGCCGGGGCCTCAGGAGGGCCAGGCGTTTTGCACCCACGGCCCGAGCTGTTTTGGGCGGTGGTGCCGTGAGCGTGTTTTACGAGCAGCTGGGCCGACGCCTGCCCCGCGGCACCGTGGTCTCTGTGGGGGAAGGGGAGCCCTTGCTGGAGAAGTTGCTGCGGGGTGAGTCTCTGGAGCAGGAACGCTGCTTCGTGGTCGGGGAGGAACCGCGGCCGGGCCTCATCCATGAGCAGCCCTCCGGGATGGAGAAAACCGCCTGCGACTACGGCTACATCGCCTCGATCTGGCCCCAGCTCGACTGGTATCTCGATGGCGGCGACTTCTACGTGGGTGTGCAGACCAAGCGCGGCTGCCCCCACAACTGCTGTTACTGCGTCTACACCGTGGTGGAAGGCAAGGCGGTGCGCGTGAACCCCGTGGAGGAGGTGATCGCCGAGATGCGGCAGCTCTACGCCAAAGGAGTGCGTGGTTTCTGGTTCACCGATGCCCAGTTCATTCCGGCGCGCCGCTACATCGACGATGCCAAGGAGCTGCTGCGGGCCGTGAAGGCCCAAGGCTGGAGCGACATCCGCTGGGCTGCCTACATCCGCGCCGACAACCTCGACGCCGAGCTCGCCCAGTTAATGGTCGACACCGGCATGGACTACTTCGAAATCGGCATCACCTCCGGATCCCAGGAGCTCGTGCGCAAGATGCGCATGGGCTACAACCTGCGCACCGTGCTCGAGAACTGCCGTCTGTTGGCGCAGGCCGGTTTCAGCGAGCACGTGTCGGTCAACTACTCGTTCAACGTGATTGACGAGCGCCCGGAGACGATCCGCCAAACCGTGGCCTATCACCGCGAGCTTGAGCGCATTTTTGGGGCCGACAAGGTGGAGCCGGCGATCTTCTTCATTGGTCTTCAGCCCCACACCCACCTGGAGCAATACGGCTTCGATCAGGGCCTGATCAAGCCCGGCTACAACCCGATGAGCATGTTGCCGTGGACCGCCCGCCAGCTGCTCTGGAACCCTGAACCGATGGGCAGCACCTTCGGGCGCATCTGCCTGGAGGCGTTCGAGCGCAACCCCTCCGACTTCGGGCGCACGGTGATGGATCTGCTCGAGCGCGATTACGGCTTGGCTCCCTTGGAGGAGGCGTTACATGCGCCGGTCGAGGGGCGGCGGGCCCTGGCCACGGCCAACCGCTAGATCAGCGCCACCAGCGGCGACGCACCAGGATTAAGCCGGCCAGGCCTACCCAGCCGAGCAGGCCGCCGATGGGGTTGGGGCTGGCGCCTCCCGGACCGAGCAGCCAGGCCGCCCCGGCGTCAGGAACGCTGATCAGGCCAGCTTGGAGGGCGAACCAGCCGCCGACCAATCCGCCGTGGAGTCCCACCGAGCCCCACAGCGCACCCTGGTCAGCGCGCCGTTGCAGGGCCAGGACAAGCCCCAGGAGCACCAGCCCCACCAGCAAGCCGATGGCTTCGAAGCCGGGGAGCTGATACCAGGGATGTACCAGGGCAAAGAAGGCGGCCTGCAGACCGATCGCTCGCTGCCGCCCCCCGAGCAGTTCCAGCTCACCCCAGAGCCAACCCCGAAAGAGCAATTCCTCGGCAAAGCCCACCCCCAGCAGCAGGGCGATGGCATTGAGGAGTTCTCCCGTGGTGATCTGGCCTTGCCAGTGGCTTTGGCCACTGAGCAGAAGGACGACCACCACGCCCAAGAGAAGTCCGGCCGCTTTCAGCAAGCCCCGCAGGAAAGCGCGCAGGCCGGCCGCCGCAGGCAGGACAACCCCCAGCGTCTTCCAGGGATGGTCGACGCCCCATCCCTGGCGCAGACGCCAAGGGAGGGTAAGCAGCAGCAACAGCAGCGCCAAGGCAACGCCAGCCAGGTCCACCTGGTCGGGGCGCCATTGCGGAAAGAGCAACGCCAGCGGCCTTGCGCTTAACCAACCCAGCCCGTAGAGCACGGGCACATAGAGGAGCGTTCCCCACCAGTGCAAGGTCGATCTGGTGGGGGCCTCCATCACTCTTCGGGCTCGATCGTGCTGGTGAGGCCCTTGGCCTTGAGGGTTTCGCTGTAAAACTCCGCTGGCTCGATATCGCAGACGATCACCAGGCCCACGCCGGTGTTGTGGGCCTCCAGCATCACGGCAATGGCGTCCTGCTCGCTCAGCGAGGGCACCACTTGGCGCAGGGTGCCCACCACGTATTCCATGGTGTTCACCGGGTCGTTATGGAGCAGCACCTTGTAGCGGGGCGAGGGCTTGCGCACCCGCTCCGGCGCCTTCTCCATCACAGCGGCACCCCCGCGATCGCGATCAGGTGTCTGAGTTGATCGGATCATCCTGATCAGCTCCGGCATGACGACAGGAGACTTTAGGCAGCGCCTCAGGCCAGTGATGCCTTGATCCGGCGCATGGCTTCGTTCACGTTCTCGCGGCTGTTGAAGGCCGAAAGGCGGAAGTAGCCCTCGCCGGCGGCGCCGAAGCCGCTGCCGGGGGTGCCCACCACGTTGGCCTTGCTCAGCAGCAGATCAAAGAAGCCCCAGGAATCCACGCCCGCGGGGGTTTTGATCCACACGTAGGGAGCCTGCTCACCGCCATACACCTGCAGCCCGGCGGCACTGAGTTCGCGGCGGATGATCGCGGCGTTCTCCATGTAAAAGGCGATCAAGGCCTTCACCTGCGCCTGGCCTTCTGGGGAGTACACCGCTTCGGCGCCGCGCTGCACGATGTAGCTCACGCCGTTGAACTTGGTGCACTGGCGGCGGTTCCACAGACCCCAGAGCTCCACCTGCTCGCCGTTGGCGGCGGTGCCCATCAGGCCGCGGGGCACCACAGTGAGGGCGCAGCGGGTGCCGGTGAAGCCAGCGTTTTTGGAGAAGGAGCGGAATTCGATCGCACACTCCCGGGCACCTTCGATCTCGTAGATCGAGTGGGGCAGCAACGGGTCCTGGATGAAGGCCTCGTAGGCGGCATCAAACAGGATCAGTGAGCCGTTGGCGCGGGCGTAATCCACCCAGGCTTTGAGCTGCTCCTTGGTGGCCACTGCTCCCGTGGGGTTGTTGGGGAAGCAGAGGTAAATCAGATCCACCTTCTCGCTCGGGATCTGAGCGGTGAAGCCGTTCTCGGCGCTGATCGGCAGGTAGGTGAGGCCGCCGTACTGCCCGGCGTCATCGGCATCGCCGGTGCGGCCCGCCATCACGTTGCTGTCCACATACACCGGATACACCGGGTCGGTCACGGCAATGCGATTGCCCTCGCCAAGGATGTCGAGGATGTTCGAGCTGTCGCACTTGGAGCCGTCGGAGACGAAGATCTCCTCAGCCGAGATCTGGCAGCCGCGGGCCTGGAAGTCTTGGTTGGCAATCGCCTCGCGCAGCCAGAGGTAGCCCTGCTCCGGGCCGTAGCCGTGGAAGCCTTCTCGGGTGCTCATCTCGTCGATGGCGGCCTTCATCGCGCTGCGGCAGGCCTCCGGCAGCGGCTCGGTGACATCACCGATGCCCAGGCGGATGATCGGCGCGCTGGGGTTGGCTTCGCTGAAGGCCTTCACCCGCCGAGCGATCTCGGGGAAGAGGTAGCCCGCCTTGAGCTTGAGGTAGTTGCCGTTGACCTGGGCCATGTCGCGATTGGGCCGCGCGGGCCCCTGGGTACTGGGCGCGATTGTCCTATGTGGCGGAAGCGGCCTGCATACGATCGAGTGATCAGCGCCAGCGCTTCCGTGACCGTTGCCCTTCCCAAGCCGGTCAACTTCGAGGCTCTGGTGGACCGCAGCATTGCCAAGCCCGGTCGTTACCTCGGCAATGAGCTGGGCGTGCAGCCGCGCGATTGGGATCAAGCCTGGCCGGCCGCAGGCGTGCGCTGGGCGCTCACCTACCCCGAGATCTACGAGGTGGGCTCGAGCAACACCGGCCACATCATTCTCTATTCGATCCTCAACAGCGTTCCCGGGCAGCTGTGCGACCGCAGTTACCTGCCCGGGCCGGATCTGGCGGAGCGGTTGCGGGAGCGCGGTGAGGCGCTCTTTGCCGTGGAGAGCCGCCGGCCGCTGCCCGCTTTCGACATCCTCGGCTTCTCGCTCAGCTACGAGCTCGGCGCCACCAACATTCTCTCGATGTTGGAGCTGGCGCAGATTCCCATCCGCGCTGCCGAGCGCGGCGATCTGCCTCTGGCGGATCCGGCGGCACCGCCGTTGATCTTTGCGGGCGGCCCCACCGCCACCAGCAACCCCGAGCCGTTTGCGGCCTTCTTCGATTTCGTGGTGCTGGGCGATGGCGAGGAGGTGCTGCCGGAGATCGGTCTGGTGGTGGCCGAGGCCAAGGCGGCTGGGCTGAGCCGCCGGGAGCTGCTGATCGATCTGGCCCAGGTGCCCGGGGTGTATGTGCCCTCGCTCTACGGCCCCGGCCCCGATGGCATCACCCAGGTGCCGCTGGTGGAGGGCATTCCGGCGCGGGTGCTGCGGCGCACCGCCACGCCGATGCCCCACTACGCCATGGGGCTGGTGCCTCACATCGAAACGGTGCACGACCGGCTCACCGTGGAGATCCGCCGCGGCTGCACTCGCGGCTGCCGCTTCTGCCAGCCGGGCATGCTCACCCGCCCCGCCCGCGATGTGGAACCCGAGGCGGTGATCGAGGCGATCGAAACCGGCATGGAGCGCACCGGCTATTCCGATTTCTCGCTGCTCTCGCTCAGCTGCTCCGATTACCTCGCCCTGCCGGCGGTGGGCGTGGAGCTGCGCAATCGCCTCGCCGATAAAAACGTGAGCCTCACCCTGCCCAGCCAGCGGGTGGATCGCTTCGACGAAAACATCGCCCACATCCTGGGCGGCACCCGCAAGGCGGGCCTCACCTTTGCTCCAGAGGCGGGCACCCAGCGCCTGCGCGACATCGTGAACAAGGGCCTCACCAATGCCGAGTTGCTGCGGGGCATTCGCACCGCCATGGAGAGCGGCTACCGCAAGATCAAGCTCTATTTCATGATCGGCCTGCCGGGGGAAACCGATGCCGATGTGCTCGGCATCGCCGACACCTGCTGGCAGTTGCAGCAGCAGTGCCGTGATCTCGGCCGGCTGGAGCTCAACCTCACCATCAGCAATTTCACGCCGAAACCGCACACGCCGTTCCAGTGGCACAGCGTGAGCACGGCGGAGTTCCAGCGGCGTCAGCAGCTGCTGCGCGATGCCCTGCGGCGCCTGCGCGGCATCAAAACCAACTACACCGACGTGCGCCTCTCGGCGATGGAAGACTTCGTGGGCCGCGGCGACCGCCGCCTGGCCCCGGTGATCGAAGCGGCCTGGCGCGCCGGCGCAGGTCTCGATGCCTGGTTTGAAGCAGCGGATCGCACCTATGAGGCCTGGACCTCCGCCATCGAAGCGGCGGGTCTGGGGGGGCGTTACCGCGAGCTGGAGCTAGGCGAATGGAGCGCAGTGGAGGGCATGGACCCCGACGATCTCGCTGCTTTCTGCAGCCAACCCCTTCCCTGGGACCACATCGATTCCGGGGTGGACAAGGGCTGGCTGGCCGATGACCTCCGCCAGGCCCTGGCCGCCGCCGTGGTGCCCGACTGCTCCTTCGAGGGCTGCAGTAGCTGCGGGGTGTGCGGCCCTGAGCTGGGCCACAACGTGGTGGTGCCGCCGCCCCAGATCCCGGAGCAGCGACCCCAGCGGGCTCCGGCCAGTGAGCGGGTGGCCCGGCTGCGCTTCCGCTTCAGCAAGACCGGATCCTTGGCGCTGCTCAGCCATCTGGATCTGGTGCGCTTGATCGAGCGGGCCTTGCGGCGCAGTGGCCTGCCGGTGAGCTTCACCGGTGGCTTCCATCCCCTGCCGCGGGTGCAGTTCGCCCTGGCTCTGCCCCTGGGGGCCGAGGCCGATGGCGAATGGATGGATATCGAATTCACAGAAGCGGTGCCGGCGGAGCAGGCCCTGGCGCAGTTGCAACCTCAGCTGCCGCAGGGTTTTGGCCTGCAGGCGGCGATGGAGGTGCCGGTGTCGGGTCCGAGCTTGTCGCAGGAGCTCTCGGCTGCCACCTGGCTGCTGCGCTTTCAGGCTGCAGAGGGGCAGCCCTTGCCTCCTATGGACACCTTGCAGGCGGCGGTGGATTCCCTCTTGGCCTCGGAGCACTGGATCTGGGAAGACACCGACAAAAAGGGGAGGCCACGGCAGCGGGATCTCCGCCCCTATCTCCAGCAGGTCAGCCTGCACCCAGTGCCATTGGGGATGGAGCTCCACTACACCGCTCTGATCGACGCGGCGGGTCGCAGTGTGCGGCCCGAGCATCTGCAGCACCGGCTTGCACAAGAGCTGGCTGCGTCACTGGAGATTCAGCAGCTGAGGCGCCAGTCATTGCAGTTGCAGACAGCTCCGGACACGCGAAATCAAGCGTGCTAATTTGACACCAGGACGGCAGACCATCAGCCGAGATTCACGGCTAAGGGTCTGATCCCTGGGAAGCGGCCATCGGCCGGCTCCAACCTTGGGATACCTCCTCGGCTGCTTTCACGATTCCACTTGTCCTGAAAGTCGCTTCAGGTGGCGCTGTTCAGACGGGACCCGCCTCGGTTGCCCGCAAATCTTCTCTCTTCGAGCCTTGAAGGCTTCGACATCTGAGCCTTAAGGCCTTGCGCCACGGCCAGATGATATCCGCTTGATCTGGGGGTTTTCACCCAGCAAGTCACTCCACTCAACCCCCTGCGAGGCGCCTCCACGTTCAGGTCTTCACCTGTAACTCTCCGCTTCACCCCAGAGCTCTAACGACCACGGTTCAGACCTCTCCCTCTTCAATTCGCCTTTGGCGGCCTCCCCTGAGTCTTTTTTCTTCTCGATTGGCACCTGTGATCCGGCATCGGCGATGCCGACCCCACTCCTGCGCTCCCCATCAGAGCTCTGCGCTGATCGTGTTTCTTCCGATCCCTTCCTGCTTCCGGCAGGTTCACGCCTGATCTTCCATGCCCCAGCAGATCGTTATCGCCGAGCAACTGCGGATCGCCGCCGTTCTCACCGATGACCGGGTTGATGAACTGGTTGTGGCCCAAGGCCGCTACCAGATTGGTGATGTCTATCTCGGCACCATTGAAAATGTCCTGCCCGGGATAGATGCCGCATTCGTCAACATTGGTGAGGGTGAAAAAAACGGCTTCATTCATGTCACTGACCTCGGCCCGCTGCGTCTGAAGAAAGGCACGGTCGGGATCACTGAGCTGCTGGAGCCGCGCCAGAAGGTACTGGTGCAGGTGATGAAGGAGCCCACGGGCACCAAGGGCCCCCGGTTAACTGGCAACCTCACCCTCCCGGGCCGTTTTCTGGTGCTGCAGCCCCACGGCCAGGGCGTCAATATCTCCCGCCGGATCACCGCGGAAAGCGAGCGCAATCGCCTGCGGGCGCTTGGGGTGCTGATCAAGCCTCCAGGGGCGGGTTTGCTGATCCGCACTGAAGCCGATGGCATCAGCGAAGAGCAGCTGATCGACGACCTGGAGGCCCTGCTGCGCCAGTGGGAGGCGATTCAGACCGCCGCAGAGTCAGCCACGCCTCCGGTGCTGCTCAACCGCGATGACGACTTCATTCATCGCATCCTGCGCGACCACTACAGCCCTGAGGTGGCACGGGTGGTGGTCGATGCCCAGGATGCCGTCGCCCGGGTCAACAGCTTCCTCGGCAGTGACCATCAGCAGGTTGTGGTGGAGCACCACAGCGAGCCCAGCGAGATCCTTGAGCACTTCAAGGTGAATGCGGCGATCCGCGATGCCCTCAAGCCTCGTGTTGATCTCCCCTCCGGTGGCTACGTGATCATCGAGCCCACCGAGGCCCTCACGGTGATCGACGTGAACTCCGGTTCCTTCACCCGCTCGGCCAATGCCCGCGAGACGGTGCTGTGGACGAACTACGAGGCAGCAACCGAAATCGCCCGGCAGCTGAAGCTGCGCAACATCGGTGGTGTGGTGATCATCGACTTCATCGACATGGAGTCACGCCGCGACCAGCTGCAGCTGCTGGAGCACTTCACCTCGGCGGTGCGCTCCGACTCCGCCCGGCCTCAGATCGCCCAGATCAGTGAGCTGGGTCTGGTGGAACTGACCCGCAAGCGTCAGGGCCAGAACATCTATGAGTTGTTCGGTCGCGCCTGCCCCAGCTGCGGTGGGTTGGGTCATGTGGCGGTGCTGCCGGGCAAGGACACGCTCCAGCCCCTGGCCAGTGTGTCCGGCCTGGTGCGCTCGGCTGCCTCCGCCCGTGCCGAGGTCTCCAGTCCGGCGGCCCTTGAGGCCGGCCAGGGTCGGCGCCGCGGTCGCGGTGGCCGCGGTCGCTCCGGAGCGGATCTGGAGGCCGTCGGATACGACGAAGCATCGGCTCTCCCCGGCGTTGCTGCTGGTGAGGCGCTGGCTGCTTCTGAAGCCTCGGAATCTGGCGGTTCCAGTCGTCGCCCTGAGCCGGAGCTGGTGGCTGTGGCAATGGAGCCGGAGCAGGAGCTGGTGTATGGCTGGCTGGGCCTCAATCCCGCCCTGCTGCTCGATCCCATCCCCAACCCCGACAACCTGCTGGTGCGGGTCGTGCGTCCTGGAGAGGACGCCGAAGCCGTGCTTGAAGAGGCGCGTCAGCAGCTGGCGGCAGCCGGTCCCCGTCGCCGTCGCCGTGGTCGCGGTGGTGCCGCGGTGGCCTCGCCAGCCCCGGTGTCTCCCCTCTCCAGTGTTTCCCCGACCGTGGCGATCACGCCGCTTCCCCTGGTCACGATCACAGATGTGCTCGAGACCAACGGGGTCGCGGCTGAGGCAACGCCAACAGCTGCGGCCACGCCCCGCAATGGCCGCAGCCGCACCCGCAGCAGTGCAACCGTTGCCGTCACGGAGCTGGCCCCCGTGACCACGACAGTCGTGGAGGTGCCTGTGGTCGAGAGTGCCCCTGCAGAGACAGCGGCGGCTGAGACCGACGACAACGGTGAACCGCGCCGCCGTCGCCGTCGCTCCTCGGCGACCGACTGAGCTTGCGCATTGCCGGCGTTGATGAAGTAGGGCGGGGCTGCTGGTACGGCCCTGTCTTCGCTGGAGCGGTGGTTTTGGATCCTGGAAGCCGGCAGCGGTTGGCGGCAGCGGGGCTCACCGATAGCAAAGCCCTCTCCCCCAAGCGCCGCGCTCAGCTGGTGCCGCTGATTCAGCGGCAGGCGCAGGCCTGGGCACTGGGGCAGGCTTCGGCTCGCGAGATCGATGAACTGGGAATCCGCACCGCGACGGAGCTGGCCATGCTCCGCGCCCTGCAGCGCCTGGCCTGCCCCCAGCCGGAGCTGGTGCTGGTGGATGGTGTGCTTCCCCTACGCCTCTGGTCTGGAGAGCAGCGCTGCGTGGTGCGTGGCGATGCCCAGCACCAGGAGATTGCGGCGGCCAGCGTGCTCGCCAAGCAGGCCCGCGATGGCCTGATCCAGCGCCTGGCCCACCGGCACCCCGGCTATGGACTGGAGCGGCATGCGGGCTACGGCACGGCCGTGCATCGCGAGGCGGTGCTGGCCCATGGCCCCACTTCCCTGCATCGCCGCAGTTTCCTGCGCAAGCTGCTGGGGGCCTGAACCCTCAGCCCTGTCAGCCAGCCTTAGCTGTCAGGGGTGACTGCGGCTCACGCACCAGTCGTCGAAGTTTTCCTGCAGCTGCTGGCCGACGCGGGTCTTCATCCCCAGGAGGATGCCTGAGAGCAGGGAGCGCCCAGTGGCCTCCAGCACCTTTGCAGGGATCAGCTTCAGCAGGCTGGGTTGGCTCACGCTCACCCCCAGGCTGGCCTCCCCGATCAGCTCATCACCCTGTGCTTCTAGCCAGGAGTTGAGGTTGAGCTGGAAGTCATCCACCACGCCGAGGCCCTCGAGCTGGCAGTCAACCGCTTCGATCTCGATGCGATTGGGGCTTCGGCGGGCCACCAGCTCAACCACCGGCTGGATCTGCAGTTGGAACACCTGCAGCTTGGTGACCGTGTAGCGGTAGCGCCCCGGGCCGAGCGGGGTCAAGTGATCCCCCTCCAGCAGAGCCTCGATCACCCGCTGTTCGTCGTCCAGGTAGGCAGCCAGTTGGGCCGCATGATGCTTCACCGGCAGCTGCAACGCTTGGCTGGCACTGAAGGCCAGGGGCATCAATGGGGAGCCGGGGCGCCATGATCCTATCCAGCACGGCCCGTTAAGCCCCATGCGCATTGCTTTTCTTGGTCCGGCGGGCACCTATGGGGAGCAGGCTGCCCGATGTCTCGCTGAGCTTGAAGGGATCACGGATCCTGAGCTGCTGCCGCAGACGGGGATCCGCGCCGTGATCCAGGCCCTGGCCGGCGGCCGTACTGAGGCCGCGGTGGTGCCGGTGGAGAACTCCGTGGAAGGGGGTGTCACCGCCTGCATGGACGCGCTGTGGGAGCACCCTGAGCTGGAGATCTCCAGGGCTGTGGTGCTGCCGATTCGCCATGCCTTGGTGGGGAGTGGATCGCTTGATGGGATTAGCGAAGTGCTCTCCCATCCCCAGGCTTTGGCGCAGTGCAGCCTGTGGTTGAGCGAGAACATTGCCGGCGCGCTGCAACTGCCTACCAGCTCCACGGCAGAGGCGGCTCGCATGGTGAAGGGCAGTCGCTTCCGGGCGGCCATTGCCTCCCAGCAGGCCGCCAAGGAGCACGGTTTGGAGGTGCTGGCCTACCCGATCAATGACGTGCCGGGTAACTGCACCCGCTTCCTGCTGTTGCGTCGTGGGGAGCGCAACTGGGATGGCCAGCTCGCGAGCTTGGCGTTTTCCCTCCATGCCAACCAGCCCGGAGCCCTGCTGGAGGCTCTCGCCTGCTTTGCTCATCGGGCTCTCAACATGAGCCGGATTGAGTCACGCCCCTCCAAGCGGGAGATGGGTGAATACATCTTTTTTGTGGATCTGGAGCTGCCCGAGGGGCCCGAACCCCTCCGGCAGGCCCTGGAGGAACTCAAGCCCTTCTGCGAACACCTTGCAGTGTTCGGGGCCTATCCGATCGCTCAGCTTTGAGCGGGCTTGCGGGTTCGGAACACGCCGAACTGCATCATCCCGGTGGCGAAGCCCCAGTGCATCAACAGCAGGGTCGGGGTTTCGCGCAGACCCATCAGCACGGCCTTTGGGCCTAGTCCGAGCACGGCCGCTGGCCGGCGTACCCCTTCGAGAATGGAGTCAATCCAGGAGGGCAGGGTTTCAGCGCTCCAGTCGCCCGTGCTGACCTCCAGACCTTGGGCCCAGCGGCTGGCTTCCAGGTTGTTGCGAAAGCCGGGAATGCTGGCGAATTCCGGATGGGCCCACTGCACGAGCAATTGGTGCATCACCCAGCGCTCCAGTCGATTCAGGGGCTTCACGCTTGGGTCGCGGCGGTTCCAGTCCGCCACTGCCAGCAGACCATGGGGTTTGAGCACTCGCAACAGTTCGTCGGCGTAGCGCTGCTTGTCGGGCATGTGTGGGCCGGCTTCCACACTCCAAACCGCATCGAAGCTCTCGCTGGGCAGCTGGAGATCCAGAGCATCCATCACGGCAAACCGACAGCTCAGATCGGATGGGGTTAGGTCCTGGGCACGCTGGATCTGGCCGGGGCTGATGCTGATGCCCAGAACGTCGAATCCGTAATCCCGAGCCAGGATCCGGGCGCTACCACCAATGCCGCAGCCCACATCGAGGACCCTGCTGCCACGGGGCAGTTGATCGAGACCGCTCCAACGCACAAGTTCATGAACAAACGCTTCCTTGGCCTGCCGGAAGTCGCGGGCGGCGGGAGGACTGCCGTAATGGCCCAGGTGCACGTGCTCGCCCCAGAGCCGCTCTAAGAGTTGGTCATCGGTCCAGCGGTCATAGGCCTCCGCCACGCTGGCCGTGCTGTGGAAGGCCCGATCGCGCCAGGACCAAACAGCCAGACCAAGCAGCAGAGCAACGGCCAGCAGAGCCGCGGCGAGCATCACGCCACCGGCCCAGGCAGGGGTCAACATGCTCAGTCGTCCTCGCTGGCTTCGTCAGCGCCGCTGCCCTTGAGATCCCGCAAGGTTGATTCCAGAACGGTTCGGGCTGCGAGTTGGCGGCGGGTTTCATCCAAGAGCTCAAATTCCTGACGCAGGCGCTCTTCTGTGTTGGTGATCTCGAGCAGGGCTTGCTGCTGGTCAGCCACTGGGCCGCCTAAATGGGATCCAATCCAATAGGAGAGTTCCCGGGGCAGGTCGGGGAGGTCATTGGGCAGGGTTGTCGGTTTGCCCATCAATTTGCCGGTGAGCTCGATCACATCGGTGAGCGCCTGGCTCACCTGGCCCGACAGCTGGCTGAGTTGATCGTGATCATCGGGTTGCTCATCTTCGATCCAGCTCACCAGCCCCACCTTGAACGGTGCTTCTCGCACCACCTCGAGCAGGCGAAAGCGCTGCTGCCCCATCGTGACGATGTAACTGCGGTCGTCCTTCTGGGTTTGGCACTGCAGGATCTCGGCACAGCAGCCCACGCTGGCCATGGTCCCCTCCTGGGGATCCCAACGCACGACACCGAAGCGCCGATCCGTTTCCAGCACCGTGCGCAGCATCATCCGGTAGCGCGGCTCAAAGATGTGCAGGGGCAGCACCTCCTGAGGGAACAGCACCACATCCGGCAGTGGGAACAGGGGCAGCTCTCGCACGGCCAGTTGAGTCACGTTGTCGCAGTCCTGAGGCGGGGTCTGTGGGGCAGCTTGCCGAGGGCGAATCCTAGGCAGGGGGTGGTGCTGGCGTGGTTGGCCGCAGCCATGAAAAAACCCGCCTGAGGGCGGGTTTTTGGAAGACATCCAGCTGCGTTGAGGCCGTTGATCAGAGCTTGACTTCGATATCAACGCCGCTGGGCAGATCCAGCTTCATCAGGGCATCGATGGTCTTAGCCGAAGGGCTGTAGATGTCGATGATCCGGCGGTGGGTACGGGTCTCGAAGTGCTCACGGGAGTCTTTGTCGACGTGGGGCGAGCGCAGCACGCAGTAGATCTTGCGCTTGGTGGGGAGGGGGATCGGGCCGATGGCGGTTGCCGCGGTGTGATCGGCCGTTTCGATGATTTTTTCGCAGGACAGATCCAGCATGCGGCGATCAAACGCCTTCAGGCGGATGCGGATCTTCTGCTGAGCGATAGCGGTGGACATGGTGTGTCTGATGTCGAAAAGCGATCTTCGATTCGGGCGGCCGGTCAGGCAGCTGAGCTCAAGGGCAACGCCCCTGAAACAGCAAAGAACTGACTGGTTGTGCGCCTTGGGGTGCAGCGCTGGGGGGCCGGCGGAACCGGATCAGACCCAAAGCAGCTGGATTGTCGAGGTGCAAGGAGCGGGGTGAAGGCGAACCTTCACCCCAAAACCCTAGATCACGGTTGGACCGGGATCAGGATCACTCGATGATCTTGGAGACCACGCCGGCACCGATGGTGCGGCCGCCTTCGCGGATAGCGAAGCGCATGCCCTGCTCGATGGCGACGGGGCAGATCAGCTCGCCGGTCATCTTGATGCGGTCACCGGGCATCACCATTTCCACGTTGGAGCCGTCGTCGGCGGTGAAGGCGGTGATCTGGCCGGTCACGTCAGTTGTACGGATGTAGAACTGCGGGCGGTAGCCAGCGAAGAAGGGGGTGTGGCGGCCGCCTTCTTCCTTCTTCAGCACGTAGACCTCACCCTCGAACTTGGTGTGGGGCTTGATGGAGTTGGGCTTCACCAGCACCATGCCGCGCTCGATGTCTTCCTTCTGCACGCCGCGGAGCAGCAG
>VGPT01000037.1 GCA_016882485.1 Cyanobacteria bacterium M_surface_10_m1_298 | reverse complement strand
AACCATCCCCGCTGCGGCGCGCGCCCTACAGCGATCGTCATGAGAGCGGCTTCATGAAGCGTTACACGCGCACTGTACGGGGAACACGACCGTCTCGGTGGGTTTCGATCGGCATTCCCCCGTGAACCCCGCGGCAGATGAGTAGAAGTACCCAGCAAGACAGCAGGCGCTGGCCCGGTTCGCCAGAGTGGCCCTGGCCCTTACTGCTGTCCCGTGTTCGTCGTTGAGCTCTCCCTGAAGCTGAGCCCCATGCCTGTGGCTGTGCAGCGCAAAGAGCAGTCCGCAGCGGATGACCTCTACAACCAGATCAAACAGGCCATGGAATCCGGCCAGCCGCGCCTGCTGGAGCTGCACTGCGAAAAGGAAGAGACCAAGCGCATCAGCCTGCTCTCCAGCGAAGTGATCGCCGTGCAGACCTACGAAAAATCGAGCATCGGCGGAGGTAGCAAGCGCCCTGGCTTCAGCTTCGATGGCTGATCAGCCATGCCTAGTGGCCGATCAGCTGGGCTTCTCCTGGCCCACCGGCCACGCCGCCCTCAGCCATTGCACCTTCAGCATCCCCAAGCCGGGGCTCTGGATGCTGGTGGGTGGCAATGGCAGCGGCAAAAGCACCCTCTTGCGCCTGATTGCCGGCCTGTTGGAGCCCAGCCGCGGCCGCCTGCACCGCAGGCTCAAACCAGCCCTGGTGTTTCAGAACCCCGACCACCAGCTGCTGCTGCCGAGCTGCGGCAGTGACATTGAACTGTCTCTGGCGGAGCACCTCAGTCGGCCAGCCCGCCTGGAACTTGTGGAGCACGTGCTGAGCCAGGTGGGTCTGGAGGGCTTCCGCCAGCGACCGATCCACAGCCTCAGTGGCGGCCAGAAACAGCGGCTGGCCATTGCCGGCGCCTTGGCCAGCCAAGCGGAGCTCCTGCTGCTGGATGAGCCAACGGCCCTGCTCGACGAGAACAGCCAGCTCGAGGTGCTCTCCCTGATTCAGGATCTGAGCCATCGGCAGGAGCGCCCGATCACCGCCCTCTGGGTCACCCATCGGCTCGAGGAACTGCAGTGGTGCGATGGCGCGGCCCTGATGGAGCGCGGCAGCATCGGGCCCTGGCAAAGCGGAGCATCCCTGCAGGCGCAGCTCAGCCCCCTTGCGACGAGGAAGGGCTGAAAGGTATGGTCTTCGGGTCCCGGAAGGGACCATTCCTCGGTAGCTCAGCGGTAGAGCGGTCGACTGTTAATCGATTGGTCGCAGGTTCGAATCCCGCCCGGGGAGCTTTTTCCTCCAGCCCAGCCTCACGGCTGGGCTTTTTCATGACCTGAAGCCTCGGCGTGGCGAGAAGGCCTCACAACAAACGACCCGGAATTGCAACAGGATCACCGGAAGAAAAACTGAAGATTCGAGCGCTCGAAACCAAGGGAATCGACGCAGATCCCCTCTCCCGCAAGACTTCTTACCGAAGACTCAGCAGATCTGCGGCCTGCGGTTGTTGTGCAGAAGCTCAAAAAGCCAAGGAGAATGCCTGCGGTGAACCTCGACCTTCACTCCAAACAGCCCCGTCAACCCAGGAGCCAGACATGAAGCCCTGCATCCTGCTGATTGAAGACGACGGCGACATGCGTGAGCTTGTGGCCGGTCACCTCGAGCACAGCGGCTTCGATGTGCAGCGCGCTGAGGACGGCATCAAGGGTCAAGCCCTCGCCCTGCAGTACACCCCGGATCTGGTGCTTCTGGATCTGATGCTCCCCAAGGTGGATGGCCTGACCCTGTGTCAGCGTCTCCGCCGCGACGAGCGCACCTCCAACATCCCGGTGTTGATGCTCACCGCCCTGGGCAGCACCAAAGACAAGGTGAGCGGCTTCAACTCCGGTGCCGACGACTACCTCGCGAAGCCCTTCGATCTTGAGGAGCTGCTGGTGCGGATCAAGGCCCTGCTGCGCCGCTCAGATCGCGCTCCCCTCTCCACCAAGCACAACGAAATCCTCAGCTACGGCTGCCTGACCCTGGTGCCGGAGCGTTTCGAAGCGATCTGGTTCGACGAGCCCGTTCGTCTCACCCACCTGGAGTTCGAACTGCTGCACTGCCTGCTGCAGCGCCATGGTCAAACGGTGGCTCCCTCGCTGATCCTCAAGGAGGTGTGGGGCTACGAACCCGACGACGACATCGAAACGATTCGCGTGCACGTGCGGCACCTGCGCACCAAACTCGAGCCCGACCCCCGCAAGCCCCGCTTCATCAAGACGGTCTATGGGGCGGGCTACTGCCTGGAACTGCCGAGCGGCTCCCATGAAGAGGAACTGTCTCAACTGGTGCAGCAGGCCCGCGATAACAGGCGCACAGCCGCCTAAGCCTTCACCCCCGAGAGCTCCAGCAGGGCCACTTCCCAGGCCAGACGCGGCTGCACGTAGCTGCGCAGCTGCTGCCGCAATTGCTCGAGGCGCTTAAGGGGCCCTGGATCAGGGCGCTGCTGCCAAAGCTGCAGCTGCCACCAGTCGAGCAACCACAACTGTTGCTCCACATCGAGAGCCTCGCAGAGGTCCCTGGCCAAGGCGAGAGCCTCCAGGGGCGAGCTCGAACCGCTGCCCCCCACCAACGCCGAGCAGCGCTGGGCCAATCCCTCCGGCAACGCCTCCCACTGCTGGCGATGCTCCAGTAGGGCGCCGGGGGATCCAGCCGCCAGGGCCAGCAACTCGGGCGGATCCGGCAGCTCCCCAGGTGCGGAGCCACCGCTCTGCTCGAGCACCCGTTGCAGGAGCTCGGGTTCCAGCCGTGCAAACGGGATCGACTGACAGCGCGAGCGGATAGTGCTCAACAGTCGATCCGGTGCTGCAGAGAGCAGCACCAGCAAGCCACCGCCGGGCTCCTCCAAGGTTTTGAGCAGGGCATTGGCCGCCCCCTCCGCCATCGCCTCCACCGCCTCGATCACCACCAGGCAGCGGGGCGCCTCCACCGGCCGGCGGGCCAGGAACTGGGAGACCCCCCTCACCTGCTCCAGGCGCAGCTGGGGCGGTGCCTTGCGGCTGACCCCCGCCTCTGCCGCCTGGGAGGCCGGCACCAAGCTGCCCTTGTCGGAGTAGGTGGGCTCCACCCAGAGCAGATCGGGATGGTTGCCGTCTTTCAATCGACGTCTCACAGCGGGGGAGCCATGCGGCCCTGCAATCACTCCCTCGAGGAAGCGAAGGGCCGCCAGACGGCGACCCACACCGTCTGGTCCGCAGAACAGATAGGCGGGCGCGAGCCGTTGCTGCTCGAGCGCAGCGGTGAGCAGAGCCACCGCCTGGCTTTGCCCCTGAAGATCCGCAAACAACTCAGCCATGGCGCTTCAAGTGCGCACTCAGGGCTTCCTGCAACCGTTCCGACACCTGCTCAGGCGGCAGAGAGGCATCGATGGAGGCCCAACCCTGCTGGCGCGCCAAGGCCGAAAACCCAGCGCTGACGCGGGCCAGAAAGGCTTCACCGCTGGCCTCAATCCGGTCGGCGGGCCGATGGCCACGGCGGCGCAACGACTCCGCCAACGGCAACTCCAGATGCACCGTGAGATCGGGGACCACCCCAGCGGTGGCGATCGTGGCCAACTGGTCGATCAACTCCAGAGACAATCCGCGCCCATAGCCCTGATAGGCCGCCGTGGAGCCGGTGAAGCGATCACTGAGCACCCAGTGGCCTTCAGCCAGGGCCGGAGCGATCTTCTGGGCGACGTGCTGGGCGCGATCGGCTGCATAGAGCAACAGCTCCGCCCGAATTTCCGGTGCCGCGTCACCCGGGGGATGCAGGAGCAACTGACGCAGGGCCCGGCCCAATTCCGTGCCGCCAGGCTCTCGGGTCACCAGCAGCTCCGCCCCCTGGGGCATCAGCCCGCTGCGGGGCAACCACTGGCGCAGGTGCTCGATCTGGGTGGTCTTACCGCATCCATCGATGCCCTCGAGCACTAAAAATCGACCGCGTTCAACCATCGCGGCCCAGCAGCAGGGCGTTCACCACAACGGTGATGGAACTCAGAGCCATCAGCAGGGCTGCCAGAGGAGGAGAGAGCACAACGCCAAAGCCTGGCAGTAAGGCCCCTGCGGCGATCGGCAACACCAACAGGTTGTAGCCAAAGGCCCAGATCAGGTTCTGCCGCACCTTGGCCATGGTGCTGCGGGCCAGCCGCAAGGCCAGAGGGATCGCACTGAGTCGATCACCCAGCACCACCACATCAGCGGTGTCCATCGCGATCTGGGTGCCGGTGCCAACGGCGATGCCCACATCGGCGGCCGCCAGAGCCGGGGCATCGTTGATGCCATCCCCCACCATCGCCACCAGACCGTGGCTGCGGGCCTGCTCAATCCGCTCCAGCTTCCGCTGCGGCAACAGCTCCGAGAACACCTCCTGGAGAGGTAGCCCCAGCTGCTGAGCCAGGCGCTGCACCGGTGTAGGGCGATCTCCACTCAGCAACCCGAGGCTGCAGCCCATGGAGCGCAGAGCCGCCAGGGCTTCAAGGGCATCAGGGCGGGGTTGATCGTTGACCGCCACCAGCCCCACCAGGTTCGATCCGGCAGCAACGGCGATCACCGTGGCTCCGGCCTGCTCCTGCTCGGCCCACCAGCTCTGCTGGGCTTCAGGGATCCGGGCACCCTCCTGCTCAATCCAGCCCAGGCGTCCGACTCGGCACAACCCTTCTTCCTCCAGAACACCGCTCAGACCATCGCCAGGCCAGGTGCGTGCCTCCGTCACCTCGAGCAAGGGCAATTCCAGCTCTTGCGCTCTCTGCAGCAGGGCATGGGCCAGGGGGTGGCGGGTCTGAGCTTCAAGGCTGGCGGCAAGTTGCACCAGGCGCTCGCTCTCGCCTGGATTCACCGGGCACAGCCCGATCACGCTGGGGCGACCGATGGTGAGGGTGCCGGTCTTGTCGAACAGCACGCAGCGCAGCGAGGCCGCCGCTTCGATCACATCCCCACCGCGAAACAGCACCCCCCGCTGGGCAGCACGACCGGTGCCCACGGTGATGGCCGTGGGGGTGGCCAACCCGAGGGCGCAGGGGCAGGCCACCACCAGCACCGCAATGCTCAGCTGCAACCCCAAAACAAAGGGCGTTTCAGCGCCGAGGCCCAGGCTCTGATGCCCGCCGTGCTGATGCAACGCAGGAGCCGTCTGCAGCACCTGCGGCCAGAGCTGAGCCCCCAGCAACCACCAAAAGAGCAAGGTGCCCAGGGCAAGCAGCATCACCGCCACGCTGAAGCGACCCGCCACCCGATCAGTGAGGCCCTGGATTGGGGCCTTGCGGGCCTGGGCGTTTTCCACCAGGGCCATGATCCGGGCCACCGCACTCTCACGCCCCGGGCGCAACACCTCCAGCACCAGGGCACCCTCCAGATTCAGGGAGCCTGCCGAGAGTTCCTGGCCCGGCTGGGCCTCCAGCGGCAAGGGTTCTCCAGTGAGGCTGGAGACATCGAGAAGCGAGCGTCCTTCCAGCACTTGGCTATCAACGGGCACCCGATCGCCCGGCAAGAGGCGAACGCGATCTCCAGGCCGCAGGGCTCCCACCTGCACCGGCTCCACCCGGGCCTCCGCCCCCTCCCCCAGCAGCAGCAGGGCCTGATCGGGCTGCAATTGCGCGAGCTCCTCGAGGGCTCGTCCGGTGCGAAAACGGGCGCGTTCCTCCAGAAACCGCCCCAGCAGAACAAAGCCGAGCAAGGTGACCGGCTCGTTGAAAAAGCACTGCCAACCAACCGAGGGCCACAGCAGGGCCACAAGGCTGGCGAGGTAGGCACTGCCCATCCCCAGACCCACCAAGGTGTCCATGCCAGGAGCACCGGCCAAGGCGGAACGCCAACCCTGAACGAGGATCGCTCGCCCCGGGAACGCCAGCGCCAACGTGGCGACCACGGCATGCACACGAATATCCGTGAGCAGGGGCAGCTGGAGATGTCCCGCGGCGGACAGCACCAGCAGCACCACCGCCACCACAAAGGCGCGCCAGCGTTGCCACCAGCTGCGGTGTTGCAAACGCTGCGCCAGGCTCCTAGGCAGATCAGCCTCCTCAGCCGAACGGGTCTGGGCGCTGTATCCCATTCCCGCGAGGGCCTCGATCAGCCGCTGGGACGCCTCCAGCGCCGCGGCCTCGGGGTCAAGGCCCACCCAGGCGGTGCGAGTGAGCAGATTCACGCTGGCCTGCCGCACCCCCGGTTGTGCCAGCAAGCGCTGTTCGACCGCACGCACGCATCCTCCACACTTCATCCCCTCCACATCCAGCAGCAGCGGAGAAACAGGAAGGGGGGCCGGCTTCAGCTCAGGGAACACGCAGGCCGCGAAAGGGACCCCAGGCTAGGGAGTTCAAACGCATTGACCCGACCCGCCCCAGGGGCAAGTCAGGATGGGGCGACGAAGCTCAGGTGTCAGCCGTGCCCCGCTCCCAGCGCAACGACAACTTCATCGACAAGAGCTTCACGGTGATGGCAGACCTGATCCTCAAGGTGCTGCCCACCAACCAGCGCGCCAAAGAGGCCTTCGCCTACTACCGCGATGGCATGAGCGCTCAGGCCGATGGCGAATACGCCGAAGCGCTTGATAACTACGCCGAGGCCCTCAAGCTCGAGGACGACCCGAACGACCGCGCCTTCATCCTCTACAACATGGCGTTGGTGTACGCCAGCAACGGCGAGCACGAGAAGGCTCTTGAGCAGTACGGCGAGGCCCTCGATCTCAACAGCAAGATGCCCCAGGCCCTCAACAACATGGCGGTGATTCATCACCACTTGGGCTGCATCGCCGAAGAGAAAGGCGAAACGGATGAGGCCGATCGCCGTTTTGATCTCGCCGCCGACTTCTGGACCAAGGCCATCCGCCTAGCCCCGAACAACTACATCGAGGCCCAGAACTGGCTCAAAACCAGCGGGCGCGGCAGCGTCGACGTTTACTTCTGAGTTCGCTCAGGCCCGATCATCCGCTGGATTCACCCCTAGGGCGAGCACCAGGGCCTCCGCCACGCTGCCGGCCTCCAGGAGTTGCAGATCCAAACTCGCCGCCAGGCGCCCCAGGCCACTGCCCTTGGGCACCACGGCACGGCGGAAGCCAAGCCGGGCAGATTCCTGCAGGCGCTGCTCCAGCTGTGCCACGGGCCGCAGCTGACCACCCAGACCCAGCTCACCGATGAGCACCGTGCCGGCGGGGAGGGTGAGATCGCGGTAGCTGGCCACCACGGCCGCGGCCACGCCGAGATCCGCCGCGGGCTCCTCCACATCCAGGCCTCCGGCCACCGCGAGGTAGCAGTCGAAGCGGGAGAGCGGCAGACCGAGATGCTTCTCCAGCACCGCCAGGATCTGGTGCAGCCTGTTGGTGCCGATGCCGGTGGCGGTGCGCCTCGGGCTCGCATAGCTGGTGGTGCTCACCAGAGCCTGCAGCTCCACCACCAAGGGGCGGGTGCCTTCGCAGGCCACGATCGTGGCGGTGCCGGCGCTGGGCTCCTCGCTGCCCAGAAACAGCTCGCTGGGGTTGAGCACCTGAGCCAGGCCCTGGCCTCGCATCTCAAACACCCCCAATTCATGGGTGGCGCCGAAGCGGTTCTTCACCGCCCGCAGCAAGCGATGGCTGGCGAAACGATCCCCCTCGAAGGTGAGCACCGCATCCACCAGATGCTCAAGCACCTTGGGGCCCGCGAGCATGCCTTCCTTGGTGACATGGCCCACCAGCAGCAACGCCGTGTTCTGTCTCTTGGCGATGCGGGCCAGGGCAGCGGCGCACTCCCGCACCTGGGCGACGGAGCCGGGCGCACTGCCGAGCTCGCCATCGTGGAGGGCCTGAATGCTGTCGATCACCGCCACGGCCGGGCGCAGCGCCTCCAGCTCCTGCAACACCAGTTCGAGATCGGTTTCCGCCAGCAGATGCAACTGGGAGACATCAACCTCCAATCCCTGCTCATCGGAGAGACGTCTCCAGCGCAACTTCACCTGCTGCGCGGATTCCTCCGCGCTCACGTAAAGCACCGAATGCTCAGCCGCCATGGCCTGGGCGCTCTGGAGCAGCAGGGTGCTCTTGCCGATGCCCGGATCACCACCGAGCAACACCAGAGACCCGGGCACGAGACCACCGCCCAAGACCCGATCAAATTCGCCGTATCCGCTGCCCAGCCGCTGCAGGGGCCGATCACCCACC
Organism: Cyanobacteria bacterium M_surface_10_m1_298; assembly: GCA_016882485.1. GTDB lineage: Bacteria > Cyanobacteriota > Cyanobacteriia > PCC-6307 > Cyanobiaceae > Vulcanococcus. Next base: position 8,487 of record VGPT01000037.1, on the reverse strand, counting down.
GCTGCGATCGGCTCGGAGCGCCGCGCGGCAGCAGGGATCGCCGTGGTCTGCTCGGGTGTGGCCACGGGCCGGCGGCGGCGGGTGTCGCTCGGGGTCGCGGATTGCTCCACCAGGCTGTTCCAACTGCCGCAGCTGGCGCAGCGACCAAAAAACTGCCGGGTCTGGGCGCCGCAGCTCTGGCAGACGTAGGTGCTGGTGGTACGAGCCAAGACGAATCGTTGAAGACGGTGTATGAAGAAAGCTGGTTTCTGCACACTGCAGCAACCCGCCGACCTCTTCAGTAGGTCAATTCACCTAGTTTCAGCCCGCACAGACTGGCGCAATGACGGCCTCTTCCGCTCCAGCCAAGGAAACCATTCTGGTCGTGGACGACGAAGCCAGCATTCGTCGCATCCTGGAAACACGCCTCTCGATGATTGGCTACCAGGTGGTGACCGCCTGTGACGGCGAAGAGGCTCTGGAGGCCTTCCGCAGCTGCAACCCCGATCTGGTGGTGCTCGACGTGATGATGCCCAAGCTGGATGGCTACGGCGTCTGTCAGGAGCTCCGCAAGGAGTCGGATGTGCCGATCGTGATGCTCACGGCCCTCGGGGATGTGGCCGACCGGATCACTGGCCTGGAGCTCGGTGCCGACGACTATGTGGTGAAGCCCTTCAGCCCGAAGGAGCTCGAGGCCCGCATCCGTTGCGTGCTGCGCCGCATCGACAAGGAGGGCTCCGCAGGCATCCCCAACTCCGGCATCATCCAGGTGAACGATCTGAAGATCGACACCAACAAGCGGCAGGTTTTCCGCAGTGACGAGCGGATTCGTCTCACCGGCATGGAGTTCAGCCTGCTGGAACTGCTGGTGGGCCGCAGTGGAGAACCCTTCAGCCGCGGCGAAATTCTCAAGGAGGTGTGGGGCTACACCCCAGAGCGTCATGTGGACACCCGGGTGGTGGATGTTCATATCTCCCGGCTTCGCTCCAAACTGGAAGACGATCCGGCCAACCCCGAGCTGATCCTCACGGCTCGCGGCACCGGGTATCTGTTCCAACGCATCGTTGACGCCGTTGCCCCCGAAGCCCGCTGACGCCCCAGGCCACGGTTCCCCCAACCGCCGCGGGCGCCCCAAAGCGATTCGCCGTCTGGTGATCTGGTACCGCCGCAATACGGCTGTCACCTCCCTAGTGGGCACGGCCAACGCCGCCGGTTCGATGGCCGGATCGGTGGCGGGATCGGTGGTGACCACTGCTGGCACAGCAGCGGGAGCTGCAGGTGCAGCGGCCAACACGGTGCTGCAGCCCCTGGTGTTTGATCCCCTGCGGCGCCTGCAGCAGGGCATGGGCGGCAGCGATGGTGAAGACATCGATGACAGCCAGCGGCTCTGGGTCGCCGTGGATGGCATGGGCGGTGACTACGCCCCCGGACCGATCCTCGAGGGTTGCCTGCGGGCCGTGCGCCTGCTGCCGGTGCGGGTGAAGTTCGTCGCTGAAAGCACGGCCGTGGAAGCGGTCCTGGCAGACAGCGCGCTCGCTGAGACCCTGAAGGCCGCCCAGGAGGAGGGGCTGATCGAGCTGGTGCCCAGTGGCGAGTCGGTGGGCATGAACGAAGAAGCCACCGTGGTGCGCAAGAAGCGCGACGCCAGCATCAACATGGCGATGGATCTGGTCAAAGAGGGCCAGGCCATGGCGGTGTATTCCGCCGGCAATTCCGGAGCGGTGATGGCCTCGGCCATCTTCCGGCTAGGTCGCCTGAAGGGAATCGACCGCCCGGCGATCGGCGCCCTGTTCCCCACCAAGGATCCTGAGCAGCAAGTGCTGGTGCTGGATGTGGGCGCCAACATGGATGCCAAGCCCGCTTACCTGCACCAGTGGGCCCTGCTCGGAAACATCTACAGCCGGGATGTGCTGCAGGTGAAGCAGCCCCGCATCGGTCTGCTGAACATCGGCGAAGAAGAGTGCAAGGGCAACGACCAGGCCCTGAAGACCCATCCCCTGCTGGCCGCAGAAACACGCCTGCACTTCGCCGGCAACTGTGAAGGCCGCGATGTGCTCTCCGGAGACTTCGATGTGGTGGTCTGCGACGGCTTCACCGGCAACGTGTTGCTGAAATTCCTTGAGAGCGTGGGCAGCGTTCTGCTGGATGTGCTCAAGGCCGAACTGCCCCGCGGCCGCCGCGGCAAGGTGGGCTCCGCCTTCCTGATGAGCAACCTGCGCCGGATCAAGAAACGCCTTGACCATGCCGAGCATGGCGGTGCCCTGCTGCTGGGGGTCAATGGCGTCTGCGTGATCGGCCACGGCAGCAGCAAAGCCCTCTCGGTGGTGAGTGCCCTTCGCATCGCCCACTCCGCCGCCAACCATGGGGTGATGGACGACCTGCAGCAACTCAGCGAGAGCGCTAGCCCAGCCGTTGCCTGTGGTTGACTGACCCCACCGTTGGGTTGGGCCAAGCCAGATGAGTCCCTATGGCATGGCCCTGGTGGGTTCCGGCAGCGCCGTACCGATCACCAGCGTCAGCAACCAGCAGCTAAGCGAGCGGGTCGACACCAACGACGAGTGGATCCGCACCCGCACCGGCATCGGAGCACGGCGCATCTGCAACGCCGATGAACCGCTGACCGTGCTGGCCACCAAGGCGGCAGAGGCAGCACTCGAGCACGCGGGCTGGAGCCCTGAGGATCTCGATCTGATCCTGATGGCCACCTCCAGCCCTGACGACCTCTTTGGCACAGCACCGCGGGTGCAGGGGGCCCTCGGTGCCCGCAACGCCGTGGCCTTCGACCTCACCGCCGCCTGCAGCGGCTTCCTCTTCGCCCTGATCACCGCCGGGCAGTACCTGCGCAGCGGAGCGATGCGCCGCGCCCTCGTGATCGGCGCCGATCAACTCAGCCGCTGGGTCGACTGGGACGACCGCACCACCTGTGTGCTCTTCGGAGATGCCGCCGCAGCCGTGGCTGTGGAGGCCTGCCCGGCGGAGAACGATGGGCTGCTGGGCTTCCGCATGCATTCCGATGGCAGCCGCAACGGCTGCCTCACCCTCGCCCAGACCGACTGCCACACCGATGTACTCGGTGGCGTGAGCGCACAGGTGGGCGGCTTCGCGCCCCTGCGCATGAACGGCCAGGAGGTCTACAAGTTCGCCGTGCGGGAAGTGCCGGCGGTGCTGAAGGAACTGCTGGAGAGCAGCGGAACCGAAGCCGATCAGCTCGATTGGCTGCTGCTGCACCAGGCCAATCAGCGCATCCTCGATGCCGTGGCCGATCGCTTCAAGATTCCCCACGATCGGGTGCTGAGCAATCTCAGCAACTACGGCAACACCTCCGCCGCCACCATTCCTCTGATGCTCGATGAAGCGGTTAAGGATGGCCGGGTCAAACCCGGCGATCTGATTGCCAGCAGCGGCTTTGGGGCCGGCCTGAGCTGGGGTGGAGCGCTGCTGCGCTGGAGCGGCCCCGCGTAGTCTCCCCCGGTCACTGCATCGCGCGCGGCCATGGGTAACGCCTGGGTTTTCCCTGGACAGGGGTCTCAGAAAGTGGGCATGGCCGCCGGGGTTCTGGAACTGCCTGGGGCCCAATCACGCTTCCAGAGCGCTTCTGAACTGCTGGGCCGCGACCTGCTGGCCATCTGCAACGGTGAGGCCAGCGGCGATTTGAGCGACCTGGGCGATACCCGCAACACTCAGCCGGCCCTGTTTGTGGTGGAGAGCCTGCTGGTGGATGCCCTCAAGGCCCAGGGCCGCAGCGCAGACCTAGTGGCCGGCCACAGCCTGGGGGAACTGGTGGCCCTCTATGCCGCCGGGGTGTTTGACGCCACCACCGGGCTGCAGCTGATGAAGACCCGCAGCGAGCTGATGGCCGCCGCCGGTGGCGGTGCGATGACCGCCGTGATGGGCTTCGATCGCGCTGAGCTGGAGGCCCTCGTGCAGGCCACCGACGGGGTGGTGATCGCCAACGACAACAGCAGTGCCCAGGTGGTGCTCTCCGGCAGCCCCGAGGCGGTGGAGGCGGTGAGCGGCCAGCTCAAGTGCAAACGCGCCATCCCCCTGGCGGTGAGCGGAGCCTTCCACTCCCCCTTCATGGAGCAGGCGGCCACGGCCTTTGCACAAGAGCTCGAGCGCGTTCCCTTCCAGGACGCCCTGATCCCCGTGCTCAGCAACACCGATCCGACCCCAGAAACCGGCGCCGCCGCGCTCAAGCAACGGCTACGCAGCCAGATGACCACCGGGGTGCGCTGGCGCGAAACCATGGAGCGCTTCAGTGCCGATGGCATCAGCACCGCCGTGGAGATCGGTCCGGGCAACGTGCTCAGCGGACTGATCAAGCGCAGTTGCGAGGGCCTCACCACCGCCCAGATCAGCACCAGCGCCGATCTGGGGCTGTGAACAAACCCGTTCAAGCCGTGAAGCGGGTGCTGCGTCGTCGCCGCAAGCCGGCCGAACCGCCGGCACTGCTGCGCACACCGCGGCCCAGCCTCACCTACCGATTGGTGAGCTACCTACTGGTGTTCCCGATCTACCGGCTGCTGTTTCGGGGACGCACCACCGGCAACAACAACGTGCCCATGGAGGGTGCCCTGGTGGTGGTGGCTAACCACGGCTCTCACCTCGATCCCCCGCTGCTGGGCCATGCCCTGGGCCGCCCGGTGGCGTTCATGGCCAAGGCGGAGCTGTTCAAGATTCCCCTTCTGGGGCCGATCATCCGCGCCTGCGGCGCCTATCCGGTGTCCCGCGGCGCCAGCGACCGCGAGGCGATCCGCACCGCCACCGACCGACTCGAGCAGGGCTGGGCCACCGGCGTGTTCATCGATGGCACCCGCCAAGCAGACGGCCGAGTCAACAATCCGCAACCGGGGGCAGCCCTGCTGGCGGCGCGGGCCGGTGTTCCCCTGCTGCCGGTGGCGATCATCAACAGCCACCGCGCCCTGGGAACGGGATCGCGCCAGGCGCGGCTGGTGCCCGTGCATATCCGCATCGGCACTCCGATTCCAGCGCCGACCTCACGCAAACGGGCCGACCTTGATCAGGCCACCGCTGCCTGCCAGGAGCAGATCAATGCCTTGTTGGACCAGGGTCTGATCAACGGCCCTGCAGCCCTTCCAGCAGCGGGCCAAACCGCGCTGCCGCCCAGTCCCTGAGATCGCGCCCTGTGAGCAGCCACAGGCCTGCCCGCAAGCCATCGCCCCAGACTTTGCGCCAGTCCTCCGGGACACAACGCTCCCCGCACGGGACCTCCACCGGCGTGAGGGCGATGCCGCGGCTACCGGCCACCAACCGACCCACCAACAGGGCACGATCCATGTGATCACTGCTGGTGATCAGCAGCATGTGCCGGATCTTGGCCAACTTGAGGTCATCCACCACCGAGGTGAAATTGCTCAAGGTGTCAGTGGCCCTGTAATCCAGGCGCACGCGGCTGTCATCGAGGCCGCGATGGCGAAACAGCCAATGGGCGTATTCCGGATTGCTGCCTCCACTGACGATCACCGGCAATCCGTCGCGCCGGGCCAGCTCAGCGGCCACCCGCTCTCTCGCCACATCGCCCCCCAGCACAAAGATCAACTGAGGCGGAGGCAGTGAAGGCTTCCACAGGCCTCGGCTCAACCACACCCCGAGGCCCAGGGCCGCCAGCAGCAGCAGGCGCCGTCCTCGCGGACGGCGGCGGCGGCGAGGACGGCGGCGAGCTGGAGCGTTGCTGCGGGTGGCACTGAGCTGGCTCATCAGCTCTCCACCGGGCTGGTGGGATAAAGGGGCAGCACCGGCTGCCAAGGGCCCGCCAGATCGGCTGCTGCAGCGAGGCTACCGAGCTCCAGCAGCTGCTGCACATCGGCTTGAGCGTTCACCTCCGCCTGCGCCGATGGCTCGGCGGGCAAGGGCTCACCTGGGCGGAACAGCCGCGGCTCCACCGCCTCCACGATCCCTCCAAGGGCCTGGGAATCTCTGGCATAGGCACCAGCCACCACCCCGCGCCGAGGCAGCGGCTGCTGCAGCCAAAACCGTTGCCCCTCAGGCCAGGGCTCCATGGCCCAACGGCGCCGGGCCATGAGCAGAAAACTGCTGAACCCATGCAGAGGAATCTGGAGCTGCTGCGCCAGGGTGCGGGCCAGCACGACAGTCAGGCGGGTGCCGGTGAAGCCACCTGGACCGGTCGCCACCACAAGGCGAGCCAGCTGAGGCCACTGCTCGGCCGGAAGCAGCTCCTCCACGCACGGCAGCAGGTCATTGGAGAGCTGCCGACCCAGGGGGAAGGTGGCCAACCGAGGCTGCGCAGAGAAACCCTGCACCCCCACGCCAAGGGTCTCGCTGGAACTGTGCAGCGCCAGTAACGGGGCCGAGTCAGTCATCGCGGCAGGGCCAGGCCAGGACACAGCCGCTGCCAGCGGCCCTGATCCCGCTCAAAGCTGCCGCAGGCGCGCACATCCCACTCCACGCCCACCTGCGAATCGCCGAGATCCTGCACCTGCACGTGAATCCGAGGCTCCTGGGGCACGAACTGGGGTTGGGGGCAGAGGTGGGGCACACCGTGCTGACGCTCCACTGCGTGGTAGGCCTGGCACTGGTCGACCCAGCGGCAGTCCACACAGATGCACATCTCCAGCGTCAGTGCAGGCGATGCCATTGTGCCGGGCCCGCTCAGTTCTGCCGAGGCCGCGCAGCTGGCCTGGGCGGCCCTGCAGCCGGATCGCTGGCCCCTGCCCCTAGCCGCGTTCCCCGCCGACGCCGCCCTCGTGGGTGGTGCCGTGCGCGACGCCCTGCTGCAACGCCTGGGGCCTGAGCCCGATCTCGACCTGGTGGTGGATGGCGATGCCATCGCCCTTTGCCGGCAGCTCAGCAAACGGCATGGGGGGAGCGCCGTGGTGCTGGACGCGGAACGCAGCATCGCCCGTCTGGTGATCCAGGGCTGGAGCGTGGATCTGGCCAGGCAGGAGGGGGGAAGCCTGCGCAACGACCTGCAGCGGCGCGACTACACCGTGAATGCCATGGCCCTGCCCCTGGCAGATCAAACGGCCTTGGTGGATCCCCATGGCGGCCTGCATCACCTGACGCAGCGTCGCCTGGTCGCGATCGCGGAGTCCAACCTCCTGGATGATCCGTTGCGCCTGTTGCGGGGCATTCGCCTGGCCAACGAGCTGGGCTTCCAGCTCGATCCCACCAGCGAAGCCTGGATCCAGAGGCACCGGCAACAGCTGCAGACGGTCGCAGGAGAACGGGTGCTGGCGGAATTGGAAAAGCTGGCCCACTCTCCCGCCGGCGAGCAGGGGCTGCTGCAGTGCCTGCACTGGGGCCTGCTGAGCCCCTGGCAGGGGGGCGAACCTTGTCGATCCCTGAGCCAACTGAACCGAACCCAGGCCGAGGCCATCGGGCTGAGCGAGAACGACGCCGATCTTGCGGTTCCCCTGGCACGGCTGGCGGCGGTGCTGGAGGCCCCAGGCCTCAAGGCCCTACGCAGCAGTCGCAAGCTCCAGCAACGGGTGGAGCGTCTGCGGCGCTGGCGATCGCGCCTGGCGCTCCAGCAGCCCGCCGAGGCTGCCGAAGCGCTCCCAGAGGCGGAGCGGCTCCAGCTGCACCTGGAACTCGAGCACGACCTACCGGCCTTGCTGCTCAGCTGGCCGTGCGAAGCCGCGCAAGCTTGGCTGCGGCGCTGGAGCGATGGAGGCGATCCTCTGTTTCACCCCAAGCCCGCGATCGATGGGCTGACCCTGCAACGGCAGCTGGGGCTGAAAGCCTCGCCCCAACTGGGCTCCCTGCTGCAGTTTCTGATGCTGGAGCGCGCCTTCGGCAGGCTCAGCGGAGAGCGCGAAGCGCTGCAGAAGGCGGCGCAATGGCTGCGCACAGGGCCACAGGATTAGGGGAAGGGCACCTCGCCGTGATTAACTTCATCCCGTAAGGCGTTATCAACGACCTGATCCAGCCAGTTAGGGCACAGCATTACGCAGAAGGTCGCCGTTTGAACTCCGCTGTCGGGTTCTCTGCAGCCGCATCGTGATTAACCCCGACCAGCCAGAACACAGCTTCCTCCTTCCTCTCCCTCTCCACCCATGAGCGTTCGTCTTTACGTCGGCAACCTGCCCCAGAGCTTCGACAACCAAGAGCTCGAGGCTCTGTTCGCCAGCGTCGGCGAAGGCGTGCGCTTCAAGGCTGTTCAAGACCGTGAAACCGGCGCAGGGCGCGGCTTTGGCTTTGCCAACGTGAACGACGAGAAGCTCGCCGACGCCGTGATTGAGCAGCTCAACGGCCGCGAGTTTGCCGGCAATGCTCTGCGCATCGAGCGCTCGGAGCGTCGCGACGACCGCCGCAGCAACGACCGCCGCGGCCCTGGCGGCAGCCCTGCACCCACTGCAGCACGCAAGGCCGTGAACAAAGTGGTGCACCGCGACAGCGTGGAAGAAGGCGCACCCGATCCCCGCTGGGCCGGCGAACTGGCCAAGCTCAAGGGCCTGCTCGACAGCCAGAAGGCTGCGGTCTGATCCGCGCGAGCCGCGCTTCGTTCAAGCCTTCAGATCCCCGGAG
>VGPT01000036.1 GCA_016882485.1 Cyanobacteria bacterium M_surface_10_m1_298 | reverse complement strand
TCTCCGGGCTTTTGGCGGTGATGGGGCTCCTGGCCTCTCCCCTTCCCGCTCTGCTGGCTCCACCGGAGGCCTCCGCTCTCGAGCTCAACGGGCAGACCTATTTCACCCAGCCGCCCTGGAAGGTCGATTTTCGTTATTTCTACTGGTACACCAACCAGGCTCTGCCGGAGTACTACTTCACGGTCACCCTGGCGGAGAACGCTGGGGCGGATCTCGGTGGCCTCGTGATCACCCAGACCCGCGGCGTGGATCGGGACTTCTGGTTAGCCCCCAAGCAGGCCCGTGCCTTCTTGGGCTTGCCCCGTCGGGAAGGGGCGGCGGTGCCGGTGGAGGCGCAGTTCGACGAGAACGCCCGCACGCTGCGGGCTGTGTTTCCCGATCCCCCCAAGCCGGGGCAGACGGTCACCCTGGTGCTGCGCCCGCCTCTGAATCCGATGTGGGCCGATACCTACATGTTCTCGGTTCAGGCCCTGCCGGCGGGGCCGAATCCGTCGCCCGCCTCCCTGGGCTTTGCCCGAATGGAGATCCTCAATCGCACGAACTGGTAGGGCGGCTGCGCCATGCCGCCAACCCGAACACCAGGGCCATCAGCAGGTAGCCCTGGGCCCAACTGGCTCCGGTGCCCCAGCCCAGCTGCAGGTTGGTGTCGGCCTGGCTGAATTGCCAGGCATGCATCACCCCGAACCAGGAGGCCAGGGCGGCGATGAGCGCCGTGAAGCTGGCTGCCCGGAAGCGCTGCTCGATCACGTAGACGACCATGGCCGCCAGGAGCATCGCGGTGATGATCTGCCCTTGCTCGAGGGCGAAGGCTCCTGAGGCCCAGACATCGGCCTGCTGGAGGCTCTTCAGCAGGGCGGGCCCAAAGGGAGTGTCGGCGTTTCCCGCCCCACCAGCCCGTAGCCCGGCCTTGAGCAGTAGGGCTCCCCAGCCCGCGAGGCCCGGCATCAGACCGAGGGCCACCGCCGGCGCGTGGGCTGAGGGGGTGGCCTGGAAGGCCTGGGCTGTGATCACCAGGCCGATGTAGAGCACGATCGCCATGCCCGCCTCGATCGGCACCAGCTGCCCGATCACCCCGAACAGCCCCAGCAGGCAGCCCGCCGCCATCACCACCCCGTTGAGCCAGGAGTAGCCGATGCGGGCTCCCATGCCCTTCCATCCGGGGTGCCCGATGTAGATGGTGGTGGGGAAGCAGGATCCCAGGGCAGCCGCCAGCAGGGTGCCGCTCCCGTTGATCAACAGGGAGCTGCGCACGGGGTAGCGGTCACCGGCGGCTTCGGCACTTTCGATGTTCTGGAGGGAGCCCAGCACGTTGAACAGCCCCATTGGCACGATCACCCCCAGCCAGGGCATCAGCTGGCTGCGGGCTCCCCACAGGGCCTGCAGTTGCAGTTGGGGCAGTCGCCAGCCGATCTGCGCGCTCTCCTGGGCCCAGAGCTGGGGGTTGCTCTGAATCAAGCCACTGCTCCAGGCCAGGCCCGTGCCCACCAGCACAGCCAGCAGGCCGCCGGGGATGGGTAGGCGTGCCTTGCCGTAGTAGGTGGCCAGGATCACCGCCAGCACCGCCAGACCCACCACGGGTTGGGCATAGGTGCGCAGCAGGAAGCCCAGGGCGATGTAACCCAGGGCAATGCCGGCCAGGGTGGAGAGCAGGGCGGCCCTCGGTAACCAGCGGCGCAGTTGGTTCACGCAGAAGGCTCCGCCGGCCTCCAGCAGCCCGGAGCCGAGGCAGGCCATCAGGCCCGCCTGCCACGAGAGTCGCACTGCACTGTCTGCATCAAGCCCCTGCGCCAGGGCCGAGAGTTTCACCGGCAGCATCACCAGGAAGATGTAGGCGAAGAGGCTGACGGTGTTGATCCCGTAGGGAAGAGCGGTGCGATCCGATCTCTGTTCCCGCTGCCCGAGTCGATAGGCCTGCAGGGCATAGGCCCCATTCCCCAGCAGCAGGCTGATCCCGGTGGCGGGAAGGATCGTTCCGAACACCAAGCTGTCGGGATAACCCAGCACAGCGCGGCAGAGGCTCACGATCAGCAGGATCTGGATCAGGTTGTCGAGCCCCAGACCGAGAAATCCATCCACATCTCCGCTGACAAACCAGCGGGGTCCGGTGCGTGGGTTGTTCATGGGTTCTGCCGATGGTCCCAAGATGGGGCCAGTTGCTGCTCTCCAGCATGCAAGCCCGCTGGAATGGAACCGTGATCGCCGAGAGCGATGACATCGTGATGCTGGAAGGCAATGCCTACTTCCCGCTGTCCGCCTTGCGGATGGAGTTTTTTCAAGACAGCGATCACACCAGCAGCTGCGGCTGGAAGGGCACCTGCCGTTACTGGGATGCCGTTGTGGATGGACAGGTGAATGCCAACTGCGCCTGGAGCTACGAAACCCCCAAACCTGCGGCCGCTGAGATCGCCACACGGGTGGCGTTTTGGAAAGGCGTGCAGGTGAGCTGAATCGCCCATTGACGGCTTCCGAGTCACCGCTTGCATAGGGCCATCGGACGCTCGAAGGCGCGATGGCCTCCCCGAAGGATGCAGCGAGCCTGGTGCTGCTGTGTCTCTACTGCTTTGTGAGCCTGCGCCTGATGCTCACCTGGCGTACCCAGCGGGGAGTGCGCCGTCAGCGAGAAGCCGTGATCTCCCGCCTGCCGCAGTCGGATCAATCCAGCGCTGACCGCCGCGCGGCTTAGCGCAGTGGTTCATGCGGCTTGCGCATAGTGCGGTGATCTGTCGTTAGGAATGCAGAAGCTCCCCCCGCTCCGCCATTAGCTTCCTGGCACCTGAAGATGAACTGAAGTCTTGGCTCACACGTCTCCCGGTGGTCAGGACTACGCCTTCCGAGGTGATCCGGCTCAGTTGGCGTTGATGGCCTCGGCTGCGAATTACATCGCTCTGCACTACTCCAGCGATCTGCGCATGGCGGATCTGGCCCTGCACTGCCATGTGAGCGTGCGCACCCTGCAGAACCTCTTCCATGCCCACTGCGGAGAGCCTCCCCTGCGGGCCTTGCGTCGCTATCGCCTCCAGCAGCTGCATCGCTCCATCGCCGAGCGGGCCTGGACCCCTCTGCGCCAGCTCTACCGCAGCTGCGGTCTGACCGGATCGATTGCCGATCGGGATCTGTTTCTGGAGATCTACGGCATCACCATGCGCGAGCACCAGGAGAGCTGCCGAATCAAGATCGCCGCTCTGTCCTCGGCTCCACTGGCTAGCACCGCTCCAAAGGCGGATCTGCACCGCTTTGTCTCCAGCGCCGCCTGAGTCTTCAGCTGGTCGGCAGCAGGGACGAGTGGTGATGCTCGATCTTCCACTCTCCGTCTTTATAGGCGTAGACGAAGGTGTATCGGGCTTGGACCCAACCTTTGTGGTCTAGCTCGAAGCTGTAGTTGCCCGCATCGATGGCCATGTTGCAGTCGCTGTGGATCACCCTCTGGTCGATGCGCCCCGTGGGGTCATGGCTCAGAAAGCCCTGGAAATAGTTGCTGATGCCCTCCGCATCGGTGCGGGCCACGCCGGAGAGGGTCGGCAGCAGCAGGGCGTCATCGCTGTAGAGGGCGGTGACCTGGGTGGGATCCCCTGTGGCCAGAGCCGCATTCCAACGATCGAACAGGGCCTCCACCTGCGGCCGGCTGAGGGTGTGGCAAACCTCGGCCTCGGCCGCCCTTGCCGCTGGCGCCACCATCAGCACCAGGGCGATCAGCAGGGGCAGCACTCCTCGCCAAACTCGGCTTAGGGTCGCCCCATGGCTCTGCGCTTGCCTCCCTTCCAGCCCCTGCCGGCCCCGAGCGGTCGGGGTAAGGACCTGTTGGAGGTGTTGATTGCGGATCTGCATCCCACTCAGCTTTGCGTCGGGATGGCGGAGATCGAAAGCCGCCAGAACGATTTTGCTCAGGATGACCCGGCTGAGCAACGCCACTACCTGCGCCGAAAGCCCACCCCGTTAGTGCGCAGCGCCAGCGGTGAGTTCTGGATGGTGGACCGTCATCACCGCCTCAGGGCACTGCTGGAGCTGGATCCCCAGGCTGTGGCCTTCGGTTATGTGGCGCTTCAGCTGGAGGTGTCTGAGCATCACGCCGTGTTGGATCAGCTGCATCGCCGCGGCTGGCTCTACCTCTATGACGGCCGCGGCTTGGGCCCCCTCGATCCAACTGCCCTGCCCGTGAGCCTCAAGGACACGCAGGACGATCCCTACCGCAGCCTGGTGTGGAAGCTGAAGCGGGAGGGTGCGATCGCGGCCGCTCCCCTGATTCCCTTTCATGAGTTCCGCTGGGGGGCCTGGTTGCGCAGCCGTCAGCTGCCTCCCTTCAGTTCCCAGAAACTGGATCCGGCGCTCCCCGCTGCCCGTGCCCTGGCCCGCTCGCGGGCGGCTTCTCACCTCGCCGGCTGGATCGGGCCGTCGTGCCTAGCTTGAGATCAGCCGCCTTGCTGCTCAGTCATGTATCGCCACCTGCTGGTGCCCACCGACGGCTCGGAGCTTTCTCAACAGGCGGTGGAGTCGGCCGTAGCGATGGCGCGGGAGTGCGGAGCCTCGATCACCTTCTTCCACGTGCAGCCGAGCTTCTACGGCCGGCCCGATGTGGCCCTGTATGGCGAGGGGTTGGTGCTCGATCCGCTCCTGAGTGAGCAGTTCAGCAAGGCCAACGCCGACTTCGCTGCGTCGATCCTCGATGCCGCCAAGGAGCAGGCCCGGCAGCAGGGGGTGCTCGCCGATGGCGACACCTGCGTGAATCCTGTGATCTATGAGGCGATTCTTGAGGCTGCCCAGGAGCACCATTGCGATCTGATCCTGATGGCCTCCCATGGGCGCCGGGGTTTGGCGGCTCTGGTGCTCGGCAGTGAAACGGCACGGGTGCTCACCCATGCCCAGCTACCGGTGTTGGTGATTCCCTCCCGCCCCCAGGACTGAGCGCTGAGGCTCAGAGGTGGCTCTGCAGGTTGCTCGCCTGCTCGATCAATTCCCGGGCGGTGGCCTCATAGACCTGCTCGGCTTCTGCGGCGGACCGGCCGACGCAGGTCATCCCCAACTTGCCGAATTCCGACAGGCAGCCGAGCAGGTGAAACACACTGCCCCGCAAGCGGGCGGGGTCGTAGTGCAGATCGGCCTTGGCCACGATGTCGATCAGGTCGGCTGGCAGCAGACCGCGCAGCTGGGGATGGGTGAGGTTGTCGGTAGCCATGTAGTGCAGGGCCTGTCCGGTGGGGGCGAGGAACTCTCCGCTGCCCTCCTCCAGGTGACCGGTGGTGATGGCGCGCAGGGCCATGTAGGGATGGGTGGTGCCCCCCTGCCGCAGGTTCACCTCAATGGCCTGCAGATCCCACTCGCCATCGATCTGCAGGGCGATGAAGTCAACGGCATAGCGCTCCAGGGCTCCTTCCGCGGCGAGTGCTTCGCCAACGGCCTGGCCATGGCGCATCAGGGCGAGTCGATAAGCGGGATCGGCGGGGAATCGGCAGCCGATGTAGGTCTGCCCATTGGCTCCCCCCAGGATCTGCTCATGGGAGGAGAGCACCTCCACCCGCCCTCCTGGGTGAATCGTGCCCTGCACGCTCGGTGAGCTCAGCAGGCTGCCCCCCTCCAGCCAGGCTTCCACCAGGGCCCCTTGCTGGACCAGCAGGGTTGTCCACTCTGCCGCTGGCATCGGGATCTGATCGAGTGCCCCGCGCAGCACGGCCCTGCGTTGAGCCGCACTGCATTCCTGCAGCTGCAGAGGCTCGAGCTGCAGGGTGGCATTTCCCTCCCCGCTGATGCCCTCGTTGAGCTTGACCACACAACGGCGCAGCTCGGGATGGGCTTCCCAGAGATCGGCGGTCGCTTCGGCCAGATCATCGAGGCTGTGCACCAGGCTGCTGCCGGGCGGATGGGGCACGCCACAGCGCTCGAACAATTCACGGCTGCCGGCCTTACTGCCCCAGTGCCCCAGGCTGGGGTCAGTCCCGAGGAGAGGGATCTGCAGCACCTCGGAGAGCTGCTTCTCGAGTTCGGTCACCACAAAGCAGCTGATGAAGCTGCGCCCCGGCCGCAGTTGATCGCGGATGCGTTCCAACAGGGCCGGACGCTCCAGCAGTTTTTCGGTGAGGGGTCGGTTGGAGGCGTCGTCGGTGTCGAACAGCTGTAGGCGCCGCCTGGCATGGGAGGTCGGCACGCCCGGCAGCAGCTCCAGCACCGCATCCACCACCAGCTCGGGCAGCAACTTGCTGGTCACGTAGATCGCCCGCACCCCCGGATCGCGCAGGCGGATCAACGAGAACAGCTGGCGTTCCTCGTAGTGGTGGGCTCCGGTGACCAGGGCCATCAGAGCCCTGTCCATGCTGAGGGATGGCACCACCAGCACATCGAAGGATCCGCCCTCCCCGCTGTGTTCACAGCCCCAACCGGGCTGCAGCTGGGCTTGAAGTGCGTGGAAGGAAAGGGCCATGGACCAACTCTGGCCGTTGCTTCCGTTTTTGGCGTCAGCGGGCTATGCCGAAGTTGAGCCTCTGTTGTCTTGGTGAAATCTGGAGATCCCACGCCGGCTTCCTTTGAGGCCTGGGGGCAGTGGTCTGTCCCGCCGGATCGCCCTGATCCGATTGCACGTCTCGAGGAGCAGAACCGCAGCCGGCTTCCCTGGCTGATCGCCGAGCGGCACCGCCGCATGGCCGTGAATCCCTTCGCCTGGTTTCGCGGCACTGCGGCCCAGATGGCTTCTGACCTCAACGCTCTCCCCCGCAGCAGCCATCGGGTGCAGCTCTGCGGCGATGCGCACCTGATGAATTTCGGCTTCTACGCCTCCCCGGAGCGCAGCCTGGTCTTCGACATCAACGATTTTGATGAAACGGCTCCAGGCCCCTTTGAGTGGGATCTCAAACGCCTCTTGGTGAGTCTGGTGCTGGTGGCACGCCAACTCAAGTTGGAGGCATCGGATCAGGAACGGCTCGCTCGCAAGGTGGCGGGGGGCTATCGCAAGGCGATCAGCAGCTTTGCCGCGCTGCCCACCTTGAAGCTCTGGAACACCTTGCTGCATGTGGAGCGCTTCGTGGCAGACCTGCCGCAGACGGCCTTTCGCCGCGACCTGGAGTGCGCCATGAATCAGGCCCTGCGGCGCACGGGCCGTCAGGCGGTGCAGAAGCTCTGTGAGTTTCACCCCGATGGCACCGCCCTGATCCGCCATGAACCACCCCTGATCTGGCGCCACCGGCTCGTGAATCAGGAGTGGTTAGCTCATCCCGACCATGACCATGCCATCGCGGTGTTAATGGCCGGCTATCGCGAGAGCCTTCCTTCCCATCGCCGCTATCTGCTGAGTCGTTTCGAGGTGGTGGATACGGCCTTCAAAGCGGTGGGGGTTGGGTCCGTGGGCACCCGCTGTTCGATCGGATTGCTCAAGGGCCCCCACGCTGATGACTGGTTCTTGTTGCAGAGCAAGCAGGCGCTGCCCTCCTGTTTGCCCAGCGGCGATGACGCTGAGCAGCACCAGGGGCAGCGGGTGGTGGAGGGGCAGCGGTTGATGCAGTGCGTGTCGGATCCGTTCCTCGGCTGGATTACGACTCCCAGGGGGGTGCAGCTCTACTGGCGGCAATTGCGGGACTGGAAGTCGGCCATCAGCCTCGAGGCGATCAGCCCTGATTCCCTCAAGGCCTATGGACGTCTGTGCGCCTCGGTGCTGGCGCGCGCCCATGCCCGCTCGGGTGATCCCGATCGCCTCAGCGCGGAGCTCGGGGAGGACAAGCGTTTTGATCGGGCCATGGCTGGCTTTGCCGTGGCCTATGCCGACCAGGTGGAAATTGATCACCGCTCCATGCTGCAGGCGATGGCCAGCGGACGGCTCACAAGTTCAGGCTGATCTGCACACCTGTGGTGAGGATCCCAGGGGTGGGTGCGTTGGTGCCACTGGGGTTGAAGATCCACTGCAGCGTGGGCTGAAGGTTGAGGTTGGGGTTGATCTGCAGGCGATAGCCCAACTCGATCAAGCCCTCATAGGGCTTGGTGGGAAAGCTGGGAGAGGCCTGCGAACTGAGGCCGGCATGGCCTCCGCCCAGCACCAGCACATCAAATGGGCGCTTGGGGAAGAGGCCCTGCACCACCAGGCCCCCTCCGACAAAACTCGGGGCCGGATCCAGGCTCACGCTCGGGGAATAGGAGCCACCGATCCAGACCCGATCATCCATCCCGAGGTTGAGCCCGCTGCGCCAGGTCACGCTGCCGTAGAGCCCTTCCCCACCTTTGGTACTGGTGCGAAAGGCCCCCACACTGATCAGCCCCGGCGGTAGGGAGGTGCCGGCTGGTGCCCGCCGGGTGAGGCTGGCAGGGCTGTAGTCGAGCTGCAGCACATGGGCGCTGCCCAGGCCAGCGGGAGTGCTGCTCCAGGTAGGGGCGTTGAGGTCACGCCAGCCGTAGCGCAGGGTGAGATCCGGGCGCGCCTTGAGATCCACCACGGCGCCCAGGGTGGAGTAGGGATTGATCGGAAGACCGTTCAGCAGGATGTTGTAGGTGTCATTCAACGCCGAGTGCACGTAGCTGTTGAAGATCGGGGCGGTCATCAACGCTCCCTCAAAGTCGCTCTCCAACGGGAGCACACCGGCCTTGAACTCAAGCCAGCCGTCGCCGGCGTGGCGCTCCAGGCTCAGCTCCGTGGGGTAAAAGGCTGTGGGATACGAGAGCGTCTGGGGGTTGAGAAAGGCTCCGATCCGCTCGGCGTAGCTCGCATCGCCAGAGACATGGTTGAGGTTGAGATTGACCCTCCAATGGTCCAGCTCGCTCCAGCTCTCTTTGGGGCGCTCGTGTCCGCGACTGGCGCTGAGCGTGATCGAGCTCTTTTGAATCCAGGCGGAACTCTGGGCCAGTCCCCCCAGGGGATTGGCCATCGGCTCCGCGGTGTAGCTCAGTTCCAGCTTCAGCCAGCTGGGTAGCTTCAGGCTCTTCTCCAGGGACTGCGGCTGACGCTCCTCGGGAATGGCTGGTGGCTCGGAGGCCCGTAGCGGAGCGCCGCTGCAGAGCAGGGCCAGCAGCAAGAGCCCCCCAGCTCGAGGAGCCAGGGGGCAGAAGCGCTGCAGCAGCGATGCGGGGGTCAGCCTTTCTGGCTCTTGCGAGCCCGGGGCTTGGCTTTGGCCTTCGGGGCCTCGTCGCTCGGGGCGGCAGGAGCTTCGTGCAGCGCGCTGGAGGAGCCTTCGCCGCTCACCACCACGCTCACGACTCGGCCGCCCTGGCGAATCACGCGTTGGAGGGCCTCATTCATGCGGCTGAAGGGCACACGAGTGGTGTAAGCCCCGTGCCGGACGAAGCGGTTGTTGGCGATGCCGGTGGCGGTGATCGTCACCACGCGGCTGCCGTCACCGGCTGCTCCGGCGCTGGGGGCAGACACCAGCAGCTCCTGGCTGCGGAAGCCGTAGGCGGGGGTGCCATCAATGCGGCGTGCGCTGGGCAGGTCACCACTGGGCAGATCACTGCCGGAGGAGACGGCGGCGCTGAAGGGTCCGTCGGTGCTGATGTGGGCATAGGACACCCGAACAGCACTGCCGGAGCCGCTCACCGGAATCGGGCGGTTCTGATGCAGGGCCTGGCCCAGCTTGAACTGGGTGCCGTTGCGATCTCCTTTCACGGAGGCGGCGGCACCGCGGGCCAGTTGCATCAGATAGGAGAACTGCCGGCCCTCATGGCCAACCGAGTAGTTCCAGCCATGCAGGTGGGGAACGAGGTCGTTGCCGAAGTTGGCGTTGTATTCAGCGCTGTCGATGTAGGAGTCGATCTCGGCGTCGTAGCCCTGCTCCTGCAGGATCGTGAAGTGGTGGAGCATTTCCTCTTTGTTGTGAGGAGCGCGGCCCAGCAGGTGCTTGTGGTTCAGCTCGATGAACCGGTAGGGATTGCAGTTCTCGAAGAAGCGGGAGCGGTATTGCGCACTCTTGGCCACCAGGCGCACGAATTCGCGCACGTTGAGGTAGCCATTGCGGAACAAGGATTCGCTGCCTTCCAGGCGATCACTCTTCATCACGTGCTGCCCGCCCAGCACCTGCTGGTAGACGGCGCGAATGATCGTGCTTTTCTCGCTCTCCGAGGCATGTTTCCAATGCTACTTGTGTTGGCCGTTGGCAAACCGCTCGATACCCAGGTCGGGGGCTTTCACGAGAGACATGACGATCGGAAAGGCAGAAGGAACAGCGCGTGACGCACGCAGCCGGGCCGAAGGTAGGCGCGGTTTCCTTCGCTGTCTCGCAAAGATTGCGAGCTCTTCATGCCTCAGATCGCCTGCAATCAGGAGGCTGGACTGTCTTCCAGACGCCAATTCAGATCTTCTCCGGCGTGGAACGGCACCAGCAGGGTCGTGCTGTCAGCTCCGGCGCTCAGTTCCATCAAGGCCGGCACCTCGGAGCCATCGCGGATCAAGGTGATGCTGCCTTTGTTGAGGGGAAGGCCATAGAAGCGGGGCCCGAACACACTCGCGAAGCCCTCCAGGCGTTCGAGCGCTCCCTCCTGCTCAAACACCTGGGCGTAGCTCTCGATGGCGTAGGGGGCGTTGTAGATGCCGGCGCAGCCGCAGGCGGATTCCTTGGCTCCGCGGGGGTGGGGTGCCGAATCGGTGCCGAGGAAGAACTTGGGATTGCCGGAGGTGGCTGCCGCCCGCAGGGCCAGGCGGTGCCGTTCTCGCTTGGCGACCGGAAGGCAATAGAAGTCGGGGCGTAGGCCGCCCAGAAACATCGCGTTGCGGTTGATGTGCAGGTGGTGTGGGGTGATCGTGGCCGCCAGGTTGGCGGGGCCGCTGGTCACGAAATCCGCGGCATCGGCTGTGGTGATGTGCTCGAGCACCACCTTCAGAGCGGGGTGTCTGCGCAGCAGCGGTTCGAGATGCTGCTCAATGAACACGGCCTCGCGATCAAAGATGTCGATGCCCGGGTCGGTGACCTCGCCGTGGATCAGCAGGGGCATGCCGATGCGCTCCATCGTCTCCAGCACCGGGGTGATCGCCTTGAGATCACGCACCCCCGCATCGGAATTGGTGGTGGCGCCCGCCGGATAGAGCTTTGCGGCGGTGAACACCTTCTCCGTGAAGCCGCGCTCTAGTTCCTGGGCTGCAATGGTTTCGGTGAGGTAGGCCGTCATCAGCGGCGTGAAGCGATCCCTCCGCTCCGGACGCAGGGCCTGAAGGATGCGCTCTCGGTAGCTGCGGGCCTGATCAACGCTGGTGATCGGCGGCTTCAGGTTGGGCATCACGATCGCCCGGGCGAATTGCCGGGCCGTGTGATCCACCACGGCCTGGAGCATCGCTCCGTCACGCAGGTGCACGTGCCAGTCGTCCGGTCTGCGGATCGTGAGGGTGCGGGAGGTGTCGCTCATGGCCCCTGGGCTCTAAGGGGAGTCTGATGGCTGGCGTCGATTCGGCCCCCCGGCCACCAGGTAGGCGCTCAGCGAGAGCAGCAGCACGCTGCCGCTGAAGACCAGCAGGTTGGTGGTGTTGTTGATCGGGAAGATCAACATCGACTTGAACGCGGCCACGATCAGGGCGACCACGATCACCTTCACCAGCTTTTCCTTGAGGGCATCGAGGCTGCGGATGTCCAACAGACCATTGCTGCCGGCATCGGGGCCCCGCGCCGCTTCAATTTCGGAGATCAGCAGCTCATAGACGCCATAGCCAAAAATCATCATCGCGATTCCGATCAGGTAGAGGTCAATGCCTCCCACCAGCTCTCCGAGCAGCATCGCCACGGTGCGGCTGTCATCCGGTGAGGCATCCATCAGCAGTCGGATCGAATGCCAGATCTCTGAGGTTCCGCTGATAAAGGTGGCCCCGCTGCCTAGCAGGCTCATCACCACCGGAACGATGGCAATCAGGCGGAACTTCCATAACCAGCGCTCGAAGACCTCTTCAATGGCGGAACTGATTCGTCGCATCGATCTGCTGCAGATGGAGCGCTCCGGCGACCCTAGGGGCCGCTGGTTTTCGCGTTGAGGTGGTGGAGCCGGCTCCCAAGGAACTGGTGGCGATCCGGGTGCAGCCCCGCGCCAGCCGTGATCGGGTGCTCGGGGAGCGCGATGGGGTGCTCGCGATTGCCTTGAAAGCTCCCCCAGTGGATGGGGAGGCGAATGCGGCGCTGCTGAAATTTGTGGCGCGCTGTCTCGGTGTGGCGTCCAGGCAGGTGGAGCTGGTGCGGGGACACACCAGCCGGCAGAAATGGATTCGCGTCGAGGGCATTGAAGCCGCCGTGGTGCGGGCTCAGTTGTTGGGGGAGGCCTGATGCACCGCTTCCTAAACTGGGGGGATGACCGACCTGGAGTGCCAGCAACCAACGCCATCCGCAGCGGATGAGCCGTTGTTCATCACCGAGCAACTGGCCCGTTTGCTGCCCCTGGTGAATGGCGGCTCCCGTGTCGCGCGGGTGGACTCCACCCATGCCGCCGCTGCCCTGCCCTCTTTGCTCAGCTGGGATGACGACGGTCAGTTGAGCGTGGATTGATCCTTGGGCCCGGCTTCCCGCCGCGACCAACCGCAACAGCTGTTGTTGCTGGCCGGCGGGGGGCATAGCCATGCCCTGCTGCTGCGCCGCTGGATTATGCGGCCCCGCAGCAAGCCCCAGCGCTGCGTGATCGTGCTGGTCAACCGACACAGCACAACGCTCTACTCCGGAATGGTTCCCGCTCTAGTAGCGGGGCGGTATCCGCTGGAGGACTGCCGCATCGATCTGCGGGATCTCTGCCGCCGCGCCGGGGTCACCTTCGTGCAGGCGGAGATCGTGGGGCTGGATCCCCAGGCCCGGGAGCTGCAGCTGAAGGATCGGCCGGGGCTGCGTTTCGATCGCCTCAGCCTGGATGTGGGCTGCCAGACGCGCTGGCATGGTCGCGACGGCACCCAGACAGTGAAGCCTCTGGAGCCCTTTCTCGCCTGGCTGCAGCAGCGCCCAGCGGCTCCCTTGCGCATCCGTGGTGGTGGAGCGGCCGCGGTGGAACTGGCCCTGGCCCTGCGGGCGCGGGGCTTTGATCCCGTTCTTCTGCTGCGGGGGGAGCAGCTCCGGCTGGGCTCAGCGGCTGCCAACCGCGCGGGTGAGCGCCTGCTGCGGGCAGTCGGTATCCCGCTGAAGCGTCAGATCGGCCCCGAGGCTCAGGCTGATCTGGCCTGCACGGGCAGTGAGGCTCCGGCCTGGTTGTCGGCCTCCGGATTGCCGGTGGATCCCCTCAGTGGACGGGTGCTCACCGAGGCGAGCCTGGCGGTGCAGGGCTTCCCTGATCTGTTCGCCTGCGGCGACTGCGCCCTGATCGCCTCAGCTCCACGCCCGCCCTCGGGGGTGTGGGCGGTGCGGGCTGCCCCGGTGTTGGCGGAGAACCTGCGGCAAAGCTTGGCTCAACCTCGTGGCCGTTTGCGTCGTTGGCATCCCCAGCGCAGGGCCTTGCAATTGCTTGGTGATGGGCAAGGCCGCGCTGTGGCCTTTTACGGATCCTGGAGCCTTGGGCCATCCCGATGGATCTGGCTCTGGAAGGATCGGATCGATCGGCGCTTCATGGGGATGTTCGCGCCTCCGGCGGCCATGGCCGCGGCGGCAGCCCCGATGGCCTGCCGTGGCTGTGCCGCCAAGTTGCCCGGTGCTCCTTTGAGCTCAGCGTTAGCCCGCCTGCAGCCGGATCGGCGGGCGCCCGCCGCAGAAGATGCGGCCCTGCTGGATCGCACAGCCAGCGGAGAGCTGCTGCTCCAAAGCGTGGATGGATTCCCTGCCCTGGTGGACGATCCGTGGCTGAACGCCCGCCTGACCACCCTGCATGCCTGCAGTGATCTGTGGGCCAGTGGGGCCCGGCTCCAGAGCCTCCAGGCCCTGGTGACCGTGCCGGAGGCCGCGCCTCGCTTGCAGGAGGAGGTGCTGCTGCACACCCTGGCGGGCGTGCGCTCCGTTCTGGATCCGCTACAGGTGCCCTTGCTGGGTGGTCACACCCTGGAGGCTCGCGATGGGGCCGGCCTGGCCCTCGCCCTCTGCGTGAACGGCGTGGTGTCGCAGGCGCAGCACTGGCCTAAGGGCCCTCTGCGAGCCGGAGAGGTGTTGCTGCTCACTCGGCCACTCGGAACCGGGGTGTTGTTTGCGGCGGCGATGGCGGGGGTTGCCGATCCCGCCTGGATCGACTCCGCCCTGGAGACAATGCAGCAAAGCCAGGCGCCACTGGTGAATCTCTTGGCTCTGCAGGGTTGCCGTGCCTGCACGGATATCACCGGGTTTGGTCTGCTGGGGCACCTTGCCGAGATGCTGGCTCCCAGCCAGCGCCTGGAGCTCCATCCCAAGGCCATTGCGGCCCTGCCCGGGGCCCTCAGCCTGCTGGAGCAGGGCTACGCCAGCACTCTGGCGCCCGCCAACGCCATGGCGCTGGGCCTGCTGGAGCCGTCGGGCGGGGTGACCCTGCAGGCAGCGGCAACGGCTGCGCAGCAGCAGCTGTGGCTCGATCCCCAGACCTGTGGCCCCCTGCTGGCAGCCTTGCCTGCAGAGCGGGCTGAGGCCGCGATCAGCGCTTTGCGTGCTGAGGGTTTTGGCCAGGCCGCTGTGATCGCGAGGGTTCTCAGCGATCCCTGATGGTTTGATCGTTAGTCGTGCACCAACCAGCCAGCGGTGAGGTTGCCCGGGTCGCGTTGCAGATAGAGATAGCCGCGGGCTGCTTTGTCCTTGCGGCCATTCACGATCAGGGCCCGGTAGTTGTAGGAGCTGCCGAGCTGATCCTTTTGTTTGATCGTGCCCCAGCAGCTGTTGGAGTCGAGCGCGAGGGAGCCGCTGTAGCTCGCGGTTTGCTCACGGCCTCCGTAGCTGGAGAGGGCCAGGCCCTCCACCTGACCAGCCTTCCAATGCTCCCTCTGAATCACGGCATTCGGGCTCCAGCCCCCCGGCACGGCGTTGAGTCCGGTTTGCCGGCTCAGCACCAATCCATCCAGGTCTTGGCTGCGGCAAGACCCCGAGGCCATCGGTAACCAGCTGCTGCTGACCACCTGAGTTCCCAGGCGCGCCAGGCCATAGAGGGGCCGCCCCCTGCCATCGACAACCACTTCGGTGCGGTCGCTGCCCCACGGCAGTTGGCGCATCACCACCGCAACGCAGTTCTGGTTGATGGCTACCCGGCCCGTGTAGGAGCCAGAGCGCTCGGTGCGCCCCACGCGCTCCACCACGCTTCCCTGCACCACGCCATTGGCGAGCCAACGCTCCTCCAGCAGGGCCGCCGTGGGGGTGTTGCGTGCACCCTTGTCCTCGAGCACCCCCATGCTCCAGATGGCAAAACGGCCTTGGCTCAGGCTGGGGCAGCGCGTGGGGCTGGCGGCCTTCAGCGCTGTGGGGGCGAGCAGCGGCAGCAGCAGGCTGGCTGCACTGAACAGCAAGACGGGGGTGCGCATGCGCAATGGAGCGGAGATCCAGCCCCCGCATCATGCGATCAATTGGCTTCCGCGGCGACGTTTTCGCGTCTTACAGCTGCACCATTCCGCAACGCATCCCTTTGAGCACCGCCTGCACCCGGTTGTTGACCTCGAGGGTTTTGAGGAGGCGCTTGGTGTAAGTGCGCTGTTTCTTCGCTCACCACCAGTTGCTCAGCAATTTCACGGTCGGTGAGGCCGCTGGCCAATAGATCGAGCACCTCGTATTCCCGAGGGGTGAGGCGGGGGCAGCTGAGGTAGGGGAGCTGTCCCGAGCGCAGCGATGGGCTTCGGTAGCAGTGATGCCCCATTGCGGCGATCACGGCGGCTTGGAGGGGCTTCTGGTCTTCGATGAAGTCAGCCTCGGCAACCACCGCTTCCAGCCAAGGGGCGTCGCTGTATTCCACGGGAATGGCGTCGCCGAGGGCCAGCACCACCACCTTCAACTGGGGTTGAAGAGCCCGCGCCTGTTTTGCCAGCTCAAATCCATTGCCGTGCTCAAGAAAATCGGTGCAGATGAGCAGCTCATAGGGCTCTTTTTTGAGGTACTCAAGGCAGCTGCGTTCATCGGTGACAGCGCAGCCAATCAGGCTGGGATCCCGAAAACTTTCACAGAGGCAGCGCAGAAAGAAGCGGCCCTTCATGGCCAGGGCCACCTTTCCGTTGACGGCTACTGACAGCAAGACCTCATCCAGGTTGCTGCCCTGGAGGCTGTCGAGAAAAGGAGTCAGATCCATCCGCCCTGCCTGAGCGCAACCGCGCTCCAAGGGACCGGTCTCATCATGCTCCTCCGTGGGGCGAAGGCAACGGCCAGTTTTGGCGATTCGTAAGGTTAATTCTTGTGCGTGAAGTCAAGCAAAATCCACTCCATCACGAGGCGTGAGGAGTGGATTGTTTCTGCTTCGAACTGTCTTCAGTTCGTGGCTGCCAGCTGGTTCTTCAGCAACTGCGCGTAGAGGTAATCCGGAGACTTGTAATGACGCGGCAAGCAGTGATGCAGGGTTTCGAGACGCCCCCAGCACACCGTGCGTTGAATTTTGTTCAACGTGCGTTTTTCCGCGATCAACATCTTCAGCGCTTTGCAATAGAGCTGATAGTTCGCTTCCAGTTCGCTGATCGTGATGCTGGCTTTGGTGCTGTCCATGGCTTCAGTCGTCGTAGACGAGGCATTCGGGCGACTGGGGATTCAGGTCGCAGTAGACCTCCAGCGGTGTCGGGTCCGCGGTCTGATCTGGGTGGTGCGCCTTGTAGGTCTCCAGATCTTTGAGCTCCTGCTCCAGGTGGGCCGCTTTGGCCGTGTCACCCGCGCTGCGAGCTTTCTCCAGCTCGCTCCGGTCCTGAGCGATGTGGGCGTCGATGCTTTCCAACAGTGGTCCTGGCCGACGGAATACAGCTACGGCGGCTGGGCCCGGCCTCGATACCCCCAAATGGGGTCGATGTGAGCGGGAGCCGAGCCTGCGGCTGACAACATGGATAGGAACTCCAGGATCACGGTGATCCGATTCCCTCGGCTTCTTGCGGCGCTGATGCTGGTGCTCTGGCTCGGAGCCTGCTCCAGTCGGCGCCCCAAGCCGGT
>VGPT01000035.1 GCA_016882485.1 Cyanobacteria bacterium M_surface_10_m1_298 | reverse complement strand
GCACTTGCGAGAGCACTTTGGGATCGCTGGTGCCCACTTCCAGGAGCACCTGATCCGGTGTTCCCCAGAGCTGGCTCTCGCGCACGATCTGGAGGAACAGGGGATCGTTGTCGTTGGGGTGGTACTGAATCCGTTTGGCCGCTGGATTGGAGCTGCGGCAGGTAATCACCACCGCTTTGTCTCGGTAGAGCAGGAACGGTGCGGCAATGTCCTGACCGGCCAGGGGTGACAGGGTGACGGCGTCGACGGCCAGGTCGCGGAAGAGGTAGTGAGCCAGTGCGGTGGACGAGTTCAGGTCGCCATGTTTGGCATCAATGATCAGGGGCAGCTCACGGGGCACCAGATCGCGCACTTCGAGCAACAATTCCAACCCCAGAGGGCCGAGGGCCTGATAGAAGCCGAGGCTCGCTTTGATGGCGCAGACGTGGGGGCTGGTCTCCTCAACAACGGCTTTGATCCAATGGCGGGCTTGGCTGAGAAACGAGCGGTTGCCCATGCCCCGGCGCTGCGCCCAGCTCTGGAGCATCTCCGGGTTCGGGTCCAGCCCGGTCACCAAAAGCGAATGCCGCTCGGCGATGGCTTCAGTCAGCTGAACAAAGAAGCCCATCGCCCGCTGGTGGCTTGGTTTCGTTGCTAAAGGATCTCCCAGCCTCAGCGATACCCCTCGACACAGCTCGTTGCAAAACCTTGCCGCCAGCCCCCCGATCGGATCGCCCCTCTTGCCAATCTCATGTCGGGGCAGCACCTGTTCGATTGTCGTGAACCAATCCACGCTCAAGGCCCGATCACCACAGCGCTGCGCCAGCTGAGCCTCAGGAGGCTCGCGAGACTCGCGCGCACACCCCTGGTGCACACCCTTCGGCTCTGCCATGGTTCGAAGCCCGGGTGCTTTTGATGAGCTGGCAGGAACTGGAACGCCTGGTGGTCGAGGCTGAAGCGCGTCCCTCTCTTCGGCTGGCCCTGCGTGGCTGCCGCGATGTCAACGCCCTGATTCTGCAGGCACGGCAACTGGGCTACAAAATCACCCGGGTTGATCTGCAACAGGCCTGGCTGCAGCACCGCCAGGATGAAGAGCTGAAGAGCCTGCAAGGTTGAAAGGGCTAGATCCGGATCTGGCCCCGATCTCTGGCTGCGCTGTGGCCGTCACGGTTCGATCCACTGGCTGGAGAGCCTCTGTGAATCCTGAGTTGGATCAACGCTGCCTCGAGCTGGCGTTTGCTGATCTTTGCCAGCTGCAACCCCATCAACGGCTGCGGGCCTTAACGCAGTTCCGCTCGATCGATCCGCTCCTGGCGGACAAACTGCAACTTGAGCTGCTCCTGGCGCTGCACTGAGAGACCCCCAATGCGCGATCTGGAGCTGTTTCACGCCGCACCGTCGTATTACTCGATGGTTGCTCGTTTGGCCCTGACTGAGGCTGGCGTGCCCTTCATCAGCCGCCTGCTGGACATCCATGTCGCCAAGCAGCAGCTCTCCCCCACCTATCGACTCCTGAATCCGCACCTGACGGTCCCGACGCTGCGGGGGCCGGATCTGTTGCTGACGGATAGCTCTGAGATTCTTGCTTTTGCGGCTGAGCAGGCTCTTCATCCCTGGGCAGATTCCGACCTGGCGTTCAGGGCGGGGATTGCGGAGGCTGTGGCCGGCCACTATGCGCTTTCCATTGAGGATCTGACTTTCAGCAAGGTGCTGAGCACGCGGCCCTGGTTCAAACTCGTCGTGGTGCGCATGCTGACGGGCATCAACCGCTCGCTGGAGCATGAGGAACAGCGGTTCCCTGAGCAAGCGACCGTTCTCAAGGCCAAGCAGGAGCAGAACCGCGCCCGCCTCGCCGTGTTCCGCGATCGGCCTGCCGCTGAGGTTCTCAGCGATCAACGTGCTCAGGTCGCCTCCTATCTCGCCAGCTTGCCGCCCGTGGTGGCGGGGGGCTGGCTCTTTGGCAGCCGCCTCAGCAGTGCTGATGTGGTGTTGGCGGTTCTCGTCTCTCGTCTGGAGATGTCAGGGGAGCAAGGTCTCCTGAGCCGACCTGACCTTCAGCAGTGGTGGCAGCGCTATCAGCAACGACCGTGCTTTGTGGAGGCCGACGTCTGGACCCGCTTCAAGCGGCGCGAGTTTGTTGCTGCTCTGCTTCAGGCTCGCAGGACGCCGATCAAGGCTTAGGGGCGCAGTCCCGCGCGGCCAGCACAGCAGCCTGTCCCTTGCCATCCCTGCTGATGGCTTGGGGGTCAAAGTCATCCGCACTCACATCGAAACGTCCAGATGGGCACCAGAGGATGAGCTGACGTTGGGTGTAGCGCCCATCGGCCCGCCCTTTGCCTTGCTGCATCGCCATGCCCAGGCATTGATCCTGACTTCCCCAGATGCAACTGGCGGCACCCAGCAACCCCCCGAGCAGGTTGGTGGCGATTTGCTGTCCCCGCTCAATTTCAAAGCGCTGAACCTCGTAGCGGCGGGTTCCGAGAAGGGAATCCTCTGGCTCCGGCGGCAAGGCACGACTGAACGTCTCCGTGGTGTCGACGTGCCAGTCACCAAGTTGTTGCCCGGGGCTGATCTGGCTGCTTAATCCTTTGGTCAGTGCTTGAAAGCGATCTTTGGGATAGCCGTGGTGTTGGTGCGAGATGCGCTCGTAATCGCCCATCTCAAACATCAGATTGGCGGTCTGTGTGAATCGCTCCACCCCCAGAGCCTTGGCATTCAGGAGCCAACCCAGCACCACCCCTGTGCGCCAATCGGCAGCAAGTTCCTCCTGTTTCACCGTGAGCCCCATGCCTCCGCCGTAGGGCCCCCGGCCTTTCTCTCGGTTGACGTGGTGCCCCCATTCGTGGGCCAGTACAGCAAAGTCGAGCAACAGAAGATCCTGCTCTGACAGCCCCTTGGCGGAGCGAACGCTCTGACGCAGATCCAGGGCCATCGCGATCTGATTGCTCGAGGGGCAATAAAAGGCCATGGGATGCACCACGGTCTTTACGCCACAGCCCGAGGCCTGGTCACCGGCGAACAACAGCTCGGGCTTGGCTTTCGTTCCCCAGTAGCGATGCAGCAGCATGTGGGCGGCCTTCAGATAGCGCTTGCGACCGTCGGGACCCTTGGATTCCAGTCTCAGGGTTTCCAGGGCCTTCGCTTCACTGGGCTGAACAACAGGTGCCGCCGGTGGTGGTTCCTGGCCCGGTGCCCAGGGCTGAGCCTGCACCGGGGTGGCTGACAGCTGAAGGACTACACCGATTGCAGCGCCCCATGCCCGCATCGTGAAATTCCTGCCCTGATCCGGCTCCATGCTGACCTGTTTATCTCGATTGCCGCGCCATGGCATAGGCGGCCAACACGCCGCCGGCAAAGCCGCTGGCGTGGCCGATCCAGCTGACTCCTGCCGGTGAAAAGAACGGCAGCAGGCTCGGCAGGACGCCTCCGTAGGTGATCAGCACCACCACGGACAGCACCACGGTGCTGGGACGTTTCTCCAGCCAACCGATCCAGAGCAGATAGCCCAGCAACCCGTAGACCACACCCGAGAGCCCATGACTCCCTCTGGGCCACCACAGCCAGACCGGAATCGCCATCGCCAAGACACCGATCCACACGGCCAGGTAGTCCTTCCTGCTCTTGAGCAGGACCAGCCAGGACAGGGGAACAAAAACCAGGCTGTTGCCCAGGAGATGGCCCCAGTCGCCATGGCTGAAGGGGGCCGTGAAGACTCCGGTGATGGATCCACCGGGTTGCATCGGCAGGTTCCAAGCCCCACCGAACAGAAGCTGGTCGATCGCTTCTTGGCCCCAGGGAATGAGCAGGATCGCCAGGGGCAGTAGCAGCGTGGCGCGCAACTCCCGAACCAAGTGCCGCATCAGACCCGTAGCAGCCTCAGATGCATGACCGCCAGCGCTTCATCCGGTAAGCCCAAAAAGAGATTGAGCCAGGCATCGCGGCAGGGCTCGATGGTGGCTGTTCCCACCAGGGTGGCGAGGCCATCAGGGTTGAGGGGCTGGCCAACACGGGTGTGGCGCCGGCTGCACACTTCACCGCTGGTGAGCTGGGTGTTCACCAGAAGATCAGAGGCTTGGTAGAGGGGCTGGTCAGCTGAACCCAGGGTGAAGCGAAAGCGAGCTCGAAACTGCAATGTGAGCTCATGGGTGTGCGGATTGAGTTCCCCCGCGAGCCTGTCTGGCTGGATCTGGATGCTCAGCCCCGGCGGCAGCGGTAAGCCCAGAAATCGGGCACGGGATGAATCCATGGGCGGAATCATCAGGTCCTGGGCTGGGAAGTCCAGGGGCAAGGTGTTGGAGCTGGCGTCAGGGTCGGGCCGAGCGGGGCTGAGTCCGCCGCCCCCGCGTGCGTCGTAGCTGAAGGGGGGATAGCCAGCGATCACCAGTTGACAGCCGGCTTGGGTTTCCAATCGCCAGCGGCCCTCAGACACCACGCCGCAGTCGGTTCAGTTTTCCGCTTCCATGCCAGTCCGCCAGGGCGTCATAGCCACCGATCAGGGTGCCATCGATCCAGATCTGCGGGAGGTCGCCCTCGGCTTGCACCAGCTCGAAAGCGATGTCGAGGCTGCGGAGCATCCGCAGGGCACGCGCTGACCAGGGGCAGTGTTCGGCCACCGCAATGGATACGCGGTTGACCTCTTGCGAGCGGCTGGCCTGGGTTGGAGGCGCCTCCTGGAGGAACCCCACCAACACATCGGCGCCTTTCAGCACCAGACTGCCGTGCTCCAGGTGTCCCCCCCAGACCTGACACTCCCCATCAGAAAAGCTCAGATGCAGGTGGACACCCTGGGGTGAGACGGTTCCCTGCAGCGTGATGATCTCGAGCTCCCCGGTCAGGGTTGTGGGGCCGCTTTGTCCGGGGCAAGCAAAGGCTGCCGTTTGGAGATTGCCCACCACGCTCAGCACGAACCCCTCGGAGGCCTCTTGCTGAGCAATCTCTTCAAGGCTGCGGCGCACATCCGCGCCGGCGGGCAGATGGAGCGGCAGAACCCGCATCAGGCCGAGGCGCGCAGCTGTTCAGACGGAACCCATTGGGCCAGGCGCTGCTCGTGGCGGACGAGCTGATAGCGATTGAAATCGTTGGGGCTATGGCCATAACGGCGCTCGAGCTCGCCGAGCTCATGGCGCATCGAGTGCAGAACAGGATTGTTTTCGTTCACCCGTGGCCTTCAAACCTGAAGCCAATCTTAAGGCCTTTTCGTGCTGATTTCCATGGCTCGCGCTCCGAGCCCTGGCTAGGGGTGGGTTGTCACCGTGCTGTAAGCGAGATGGATCAAGCCTTTGCCGTGTTTGCCCACCCCCAGGCCATCGCCGCTGCCGTGGCCATGACCTGTCTCCTGCTGGCCCTGGGCGTTGAAGTCACGGTGCTGCTGCTGAGCCTGCGTTCATCCCTGGCGCGACCTTCCGTTACCAGTTCTCAAGACACCATCGAGTCCTACGACTGGCTCTATGAGTGAGTCGACAGCCTGCAGCCTGATCACCGGCGCCTCGAGTGGAATTGGGGCGGCCCTGGCCAGGGGCCTCGCGGCGGAGGGCAGGCCCTTGGTGCTGGTGGCCCGACGCCTGGAGCGATTAACCGACTTAGCGACGTGTCTCCTGGCCGCCCATGGCATCAGGGTGGAGGTGATCGCCCTCGATCTGGCTACCCCAGAGGCGGTGCAACAGCTTCTGGCCGAGCTGGCGGCCCGGCAGCTGGTGGTGCACACCCTCGTCAACAACGCCGGGTTTGGGCTGCGCGGAGGCTTTCAGCAGGCGACCTGGCCTGAGGTTCAGCGCATGCTGCAGTTGATGGTGGAGGTTCCCACCCAGTTGATGCAGGCAGTGCTTCCGGGGATGCAGGCTGCGCAGCAGGGGCGCATTCTCAACGTGGCCTCGCTGGCGGGTCTGATCCCCGGGCTTCCAGGCAGCTGTTTGTACAGCGCTTCCAAGGCCTATCTGATTCGTTTGTCGCAGTCGCTGGCTGCTGAGAACCGCAGCTTGGGCATTCGGGTGATGGTGCTCTGCCCCGGCTACGTGCACACCGAATTCCATGCGGTGCTGGGGGTTGAAGAGCGGATGCGCCGGTTACCGGCCTTGTTTTGGATGGAGTCGGCGCAGGTGGCTGATCGTGCCCTCAAGGCCCTCGACGGATCCCGAGTGGTGGTGGTGCCAGGTCTCATCAACAAAGTCATGGCGGCTTTGGCGATGTCGCTGCCCGAACCCCTGGCGGTCGGTTTGAGCAGCCGTTTTTCTCGGCGTTACCGCACCCGCGCGAGTCAGGGCCTATCCCGCTCTGACTGAGCTCCCTATAACCGGAACCAGTAGCTCCGAGTGATGCACCGTCCTGATCTGCGGCCCATTGATCAGACCCTGTTTGATCAGCTGGCTGAGCAGGCCCTCTTGCGCCCTCGCCTCCGCTGCAACTTCAACTTCCATCAAGAGCAGGATGCTGTTCAGCGGTTTCTGAATGTTCTCCAGCCAGGCACCTATGTCAGACCCCATCGCCACTGCCGTGAGGCTGCAGGGGCGGGGTTCGAATGCTTTGTGGTGCTGCAGGGGGCAATCGGTCTGTTGGTGTTTGATGCCGATGGGCAGACTCGGCAGTCGCTGACCCTCAATGCTCTTGGTCCGGTGCGGGGCGTGGAGCTGGCAGAAGGCCTGTTTCACACCCTTGTCGCTCTGCAGCCCGCCTCGGTTCTGTTTGAGCTGAAGCAGGGCCCCTACCAACCCCTGCACGACAAGGATTTTCATCCTGCTTTTCCTCTGGAGGGAACCCCTGAGGCGCTGCAGCAGGAGCAACGTTGGCGCGCCCTCTTCCCAATTCCCAGAGGATCCCTGGCTGATGACTGAGCGCGATGCGTTTCTGCGTTGGACCTGCGCGAATCCCTTCGCCGAAGAGGTGAGAGAGGCCTATTTGCATTGGCTCGTGCTCCAGGCCCTGGAGTTGGAGCCCGGTGTGAGTCGACCCGAGGGAGCCTGGCGGGAGCAGGTGCTCCGGGTGGGTGGCCTCAGCCTTGCCCTTGCCTCCGCTGCCTACATCCAGCACCCAGCCCAACAGGAGCCGAACCCGATCAGCTTCAAGCTGAGCGCTCTGCAGGCTGACTGTCAGCTGCTGGGCCTGCTTGAGGGATCGCCTCCTGAGGCGGTTGAGGGCCTTGATCTGTTTGATCCAACCCAGTGGCGTTTCTGGCTCGTTCAGAGCCGCAGCCTGCATCCGGAGCGGTTGTCCATCGGTCTCAATCCCCTGTGTCGATCCCAAGGCGATGGCCTGGCCTTTCATGAGTTGAAGGCAGCGGTTTGGGCCCTCGCCAGCGACAACACTGCGACCTGATCCCTTCGCTCTTGTCGTGTCTTGCCAAAGTGACAGGGGTTGTGGGGCGCCCTTGGATCAGCTTGCGCGCTATCAGATTGTTCGTGACGACGGAGTGCGCGATGCCCTCGCTGGTCGTTGCTTCAGCAGCTACGACGCCGCCTATGACGAGCTGGAGCGCTACTACCGCGATCTGTGCTGCTCGGATGATCGTGAGTACTACCGCGTCGTTGCCTTGAGCTCCGACCGGTAGTGCAGCAGTGCCTCCTCCAGCGATGGAGCCAGGCCACGGGACTCGCCCAGGCGCTGGCTGGTGCAGCGGCCGCTGGTGAGCTGCTGTGGCCAGGCCAGACAGAAATCCTGTCCCTCCAGTAGTTGCAGCTGCTCCAGTGGAACCTGAAGATCCGCGCGAAACACATGGCGGATCCGCTCTTGACCCTCGGATCGATACCAGGGTTCCACGGTGTCGACTCGGAGGCGGATCTCTTCCCACAATTCCCGCCTGAGGGCCTGCACTGGTGTTTCACCGGGATCCAGATGCCCCCCAAACAGCCCCCAGCAACCCGGGGCAATGATTCCTGGGATGTCGTCGCGTAGCTGCAGCAGCCATTGGCCCTGACGTTGCAGAACCGCCAGTGCGACTTCAACACCCATGCCCAGGCTCTGGCTGAGAGGGCCCATGATTGCCCACTGGTAGCTGGATTGTGATGAGGCGCTGGGGTTTTGCTCTGCTGGGGTGGTTGGCTGCCTTCGGCCTGGCCTCACCCGCCCGAGCCCTCGAGAAGGTGGTGCTGGAGCTCCCGAATCTCAACACCGGCTTCACCCTCTCGATTTCTGAGCTGCGCAATCCGCAGGCCTTGATGGCTGGCAACAGCGACTTGGCGGAGCTGGATCGGGCGTCCTTTGGTGCCGTCGGCCGGGCGATTGAGGCCTTCGTGCGACATCCGTTGCCGATGGCGATCACCAACCTCGCAGAAGACTCCATTGGTTCACCGCTGCTGGAGCAGGCCCTGCTGGTGGTGGCCTCCCTGGGGCACGTTGACGGTCAAGCCCCGGATCTCAGTGGTGCAGCCTTCAAGCAGGCTCTGACAGCCGCTGTGGCTCGGTCGGGCTCGACTCAGCCAAGCCTGCTCGATCTGTTGGAGGCCATCCCGGGGCGACAGGTGCGGGTCAACCTCTCGGAAGCAGGCCTGATCCTGAAACGGATGTTGGCTCAGCGCCAGCAAGCCGATCGCCTGTTCACTGCCGCTCCGGAGGCAGCAGTGTCCCCTCAACCGTCAGATCTGGCTGATGCACGGGTGCGCACGCTGCCGTTGCCGGTGTCCCACCGGCCAGCTCCACTGGACGTTGTGCTGGTTCAACCCACCGGGTCCGCCAATCAACGCGTGGTCTTGATTTCCCATGGTCTGTGGGACAGCCCTGCCAATTTCGAAGGTTGGGCGAAGGCGTTTGCGTCCCGGGGCTACACCGTTGCCCTCCCCCGTCACCCAGGCAGTGACAAGCAACAGCAACGGATGGTTCTCAGTGGAGAGGCTCCTCCACCGAAGCCGGCGGAGCTCGCCCTGCGGGTGCTCGACCTGAAGGCGGTCACCGATGCTCTGGCGCGCCAGCAATTCACTGGCGTTGGCGCTCTTCAAACCGACCACATTGTCGTGATCGGCCATTCCTGGGGGGCGACCACCGCCTTGCAACAGGCTGGTTTGAGGCCGACAGCAACGTCGTTGCGTCAGCGTTGTGATGACACCAATGATCCCCAACGCAACCTCAGCTGGACCCTGCAGTGCAGTTGGCTCGATGGGATCGCCCAGGCCGATCTCAGTGACCCCCGCGTGGTGGCTGCCGCCGCTATCTCCCCGCCGATGTCACTGCTCTTTTCGAGTGGCGAGTTGCAATCCAACGCGGGTCGTCTCCTGGTGGTGAGCGGTACCCATGATTGGGTCGTTCCCCCTGATCCCGAGGCGTTGGCACCCATGCGCCGAGCCGTTGGCTTTGGCCATCAGCTGGTGCTGGCCAAGGGCGGGGATCACTTCAATCTCCGCCCCGGCCGCCATCCCGATGGTGGCGTGCTGACCCCGTTGCTGCTGCGCTGGGTCGATGCCGTCTATGCAGCAGGAGCCGCCGTGCGTCCTGGCCAGGGGGCCTTGGGGTTGCTGCGGCCTGGAGACTGGAGCAATTCTTCGATTCCCTTGCGCGACGTGTCCGCTCAGCTTTGAGGCGGCCTTGCACGAGCCTTGGCTGCGACGGGTCACCATGGCCGCGGTTTGCCGCGCAGACAGGGATGCTGCCCTCCCTAAAGGAATGGTGGGACCAACCTCACCGTGACCTTCTCTCCGGCCTGGTTGTGGCCTTCGCCCTCATCCCAGAAGCGATTGCCTTTTCGGGCATCGCGGGGGTGGATCCCCAGGTGGGATTGTTCGGCGCGTTCTGTCTCGCGGTGACGGCGTCGATCGTTGGCGGCCGCATTGCCATGATCCTGTTGGCCAAGGATTGGGTGCAGCAGATTCCGATGGCCACCCTGGTGGGGGTGATGCTCATGGTGGCTGCCAGCACGGCGAACTGGAGTTCGCTTCGTGAAATCCGCCGTGCCCCAAAGAGTGACACCTCTGTGATGGTGCTCACGCTGTTGATCACCTTGATCACCCACAACCTGGCGATCGGAGTGCTCTCCGGTGTGGCCTTGGCTGCAATCCTGTTCAGCCGCAAAGTGGCCAAGGTGATTGCCGTGACGCATCACGACAGCCCTCTCCCCTCTGGCGGGCGGGAGCGTCGCTATGCGGTTGTGGGGCAATTGTTTTTCGTGAGTGTCACCTATTTCAAGGCAGGTTTTGACTTGCATGATCACCCCGAGCGTGTGGTGATTGATTTGCATGAAGCTCACCTCTGGGATCAAAGCTGTGTTGCCGCCCTTGATCAGGTGATTCGCCGCTATCGCAGCGCCGGTTCCGTGGTGGACGTCTGCGGACTCAATCCCGCCAGTGCTGATTTGTTTGAGCGGATCGGTGCCTCCGCGGCAGCGGCCTGATCAAGAAAAAGCCGGGTGTCCCGCCCGGCTCGTCTCCCCCATGCACCCCACAGGTGCTCGTGACAACGCTATGGATGGAGCCTGTGTCTTGCTGGGGCGCCAGGAATAGCTTCCGTTTTTCAAGTCTTCTTCCGTTTGTGGATCGGTCTCAGTCGCGTTGACAGTCGCGTCTGACCGCAGCATCGTTGCGCCAGCGGATTGCTCCAAGGGATGCACAGTCTTCCGTTCTTGGGTCATGCCCGGGTCAAGGTCAGCTGCGAGATGAGCCTCGCGCACTTGGCGCGGCTTGATGCCCTGAAGGAGCAATGGGGAGTGGAATCACGGGCCGAGGCACTGCATCGGTTGCTCGATGTTTGCTTCTCCAGCGACGTCTGCCTCGAGTGAGGTCAAAACACCTATGGCTTGGCTAACGCAGCTGAGTCACTGTTGCTCAAACGCGGTGATGCTTTGGAACATCAGCTAGGACGCGCGTTCTCGATCGAAATCGCCCGCCGCGAGATCGAGGCGATTGCAGATTTGGATCAGGCCAAGGCAGCAGCTCTTCTGCTTCTTGAGCAGGTCCGCCTGATGCGGGAGATGGCTGATCTGCTGGTCAGAAATGATTGGTTGAGTGCCCAGGCGGCCGGTCTCGATCGATCGCAGCCTGACCTGGATGCGGATTGCGCGGCTTAGGCTGGCGCGCCGATGCCCTCGCGCCATGTCTTTGGTGGTCTTGAAGTTCAGCTCCGAGGATTGCGGGACTTGCCATCGCATGAGCCATTACGACGAGAAAGTCAGCGAGGAGCTCGGGTGCTCCTTTGTCAGCGTGATGCTGCAGGACACCGAGACCTACCGCCGCTACAGGCGTGTATTGATGGCGCAGTATCCCAATAAGGATGGGATGGGATGGCCCACTTACCTCGTGGTGACCGATCCCGAGGGCGAGTTCGCGATTCACGGTGAACTCAAGGGAGGAATGCCAAAGGGCGATTTCCGGACCCGACTGCAGGCCCTGTTGCCCGATCTTTGAGTTTTCTTCCACTGGCAGCATTGCCTACCCCTCCGAGCAGGGTTGAAGTGGCTCAGTGCTTCATGCACCAATGACTTCGTTGAGATCTGCGCCCTCCTGGTTGCACCGGGGCTGCTCTGTCTCCCTGGTGGGCCGACCCAATCATCGGGACGCCTACTTGATCCGGCATCGCAGTGGTGTGCTGCTGGGTTCAGCCCCCAACCTCGATGCTGCCCGACGCTTGATTGACGAGCAGATCCCTCTGTTGCGCCAACGCCTGGCTGCCAGCGCCTGAGGCTGGCGGTGTCAAGCTACGCAGGTGATTGATTCTCCGCAGTGACGAAGACGGTTCTGCTCTGTGGCTACTACGGAGAGCACAACCTTGGTGACGATGCACTGCTGGCCGCTCTCCTGAAGCAGTTGCCCAGCGCCTTGACCCCGCTGGTCACGGCCTGCGACCGCGTCGAGGTCGAATCGCGCCACGGGGTGACAACAGTGCAACGCCGCAGCCCCAGGGAGGTGATGGCAGCCCTGGGCAGAAGTGACGCCCTTGTCTTTGGTGGTGGAAGCCTTCTCCAGGATTCCACCAGTTTTCAAAGCCTGCTGTATTACGCAGCCCTGATTCTCTCGGCCCGGCTACAGCGAAAGCCTGTTCTGCTCTGGGCCCAGGGCCTGGGTCCCCTGCGTCGGCGGCGAAGCCGTGCATTGGTCCGTGCTTTGTTGCCGTTGATCACGGCCATCAGCTGGCGCGATGCCGACTCCGCAGCACTTGCAAGGCAATTGGGTCGTGTCGATACCCATGCTGCCGATGCGGTCTGGTCCCTTCCCCGTCAGCAATGGCTGGGGCGGGGTGGGCCGATTGTGGTTTGCTGGCGCCCCACCGATCTCCTTCAGAGCGAGGGTTGGCGCCCCTACCTCCAGGCCCTGTCAGCACTGGCTGAGGCCTCTTCGCGGGAAGTGCTTTGGGTTCCCTTTCACCAAGATCAAGACCAGACGCTGCTAGCGGATCTGACCGCTGAGGGGCTGATTCCGCAGGCACTCGTTGCGCGCAGCCGTCAGGTGAAAGCCGACACACCGCAGGAGGCGATGGCGTTGTTTCGATCCGCTTCTCTGGTGGTGGCGATGCGCTTGCACGCCCTGATTCTTGCGGCCCTGAGCGGTGCACCCGTGGCGGCCCTGAGCTACGACCCCAAAGTTCAGGCCTGCGCAGAACAGATCGGCTGCCCCTGTTCTGATCTGGCCTGCGTGGCTCCCCAAGGCCAGCTTCTGCGGGAGCTGTGGAGCGAGGTCATCGATCTGCCACCGACCTCTGAGCGCATCAGCGCCATTGCGGCTTCAACCGAGCTGCACCATCAACTGTTGTCCAGGCTTGTGCAATGACCATGCGTGCTGTGGGGTATCAGTCCGATCGCCTCGCGTTGCTCGACATTGAGCTTCCGAAGCCTCATCCCACGGGCCATGACCTGTTAGTCAACGTTGAAGCTGTTGCCATCAATCCCGTTGACGCCAAGGTCAGGCAACGGGAGTCGCCGCCTTCCGGTTCCTGGCGTGTGCTCGGGTGGGATGCCTGCGGGGTTGTTGCTGCTGTTGGAACATCCGTTCAGGGATTCCAGGCTGGTGATCGGGTTTGGTATGCCGGTGCCCTCGATCGGCCTGGCTGCAACAGCGAGTGGCATCTCGTGGATCACCGTCTGGTGTCACGGGCTCCGCGCACGCTCAATTCAACCCAGGCTGCTGCATTGCCCCTCACCGGGATCACCGCGTGGGAACTGCTGTTTGATCGCCTCCGTCTCCAGCAAGACACCAGCGCACATGGGGGTGAAGTGCTGCTGGTGGTTGGCGCCTCTGGGGGTGTTGGCTCCATCCTGGTCCAGCTGGTCCAAGCCCTCACTGGCATCACGGTGGTTGCTACCGCCTCACGCCCAGAGAGTGAGCAATGGCTGCGCGACCTCGGTGTGGCGACTGTTATCAACCACCAGCTCCCTCTTCAGCCGCAGCTGCAGGCCCTTGGCGTTGACAGGGTAGGTCGTGTGATCTCTCTGACCCATACCGCTCACCACTTCAGTGCTCTGGTGGATCTGCTGGAACCCCAGGGGTGTCTCGCTCTGATCGACGACCCCGATCCTGCCGCCATGAATGTGCTGGCCCTCAAGCGCAAGAGCCTTTCCCTGCACTGGGAACTGATGTTCACCCGCTCTCTTTATCAAACGCCGGACATGGCGCAGCAGGGTCGCATCCTGCAGCAGATCGCTGATCTAGTGGATCGCGGCATTCTGCGCACCACGTTGCGGGAGCTTTTGCGTCCTATCTCGGCTGCCACGCTCGAGCAAGCCCACCGGCAGATCGCCGCTGGCCATACCTTGGGCAAGCTCGTGCTCGCCGGATGGTGATCCTCGCTGCCGTCAGCGTCCTCAGCTGGTGCAGCGTGGTTGCACTCCTGCTCTTGCTGCTGGCGCTCGAACTGCAACTGGGTCGTGCCCCCAGGTTGGAGCTCTCGGCATCGCAGGTTTGGCCTGAGGCCATCTCTGCCGTTCGTGTGGTGATTCCTGTTTTCAATGAAGAAGAAAACATCGGCGAGTGTCTCGATGCTCTCGGCGCCGCCCTGCCGCCAGACCTTCCCGTCGCGGTGTTGGTGGCTGACGACGAGTCGACTGACGGCACGGTCGCTCTGGCCCAGAGCAGCAGCAGCGTGCAAGTCGTCTCTGCAGGACCAAGACCAGCGGTTGAGCGCTGGTGCGGGAAGAACTGGCCGGCCTCCGTCGCCGCCGCGATGCCCTGGCCCGACGGTGATTCGGAGCAGCAGTGGCTTCTGTTCCTTGACGCCGACGTCAAGCTCAGGCCAGGAGCGATTGCCGCGGCTTTGTCTGAGGCCAGCAGATCCGGAGCTGATCTTCTCTCCCTTGCCCCACGCCTCGAGTGCGGCTGTCTGGCGGAATGGCTGGTACAGCCCATCGTTGCCGCCTTGCTTGGGCTGGGATTCCCGATTCGCCGAAGCAACGACCCTGACGATCCCACCGCTTTTGCGGCCGGCCCCTTCATGCTCTTTCGCCGTTCCGCCTATGAAGCGATTGGTGGTCATCGCGCCGTGGCCTCGGAGGTGGTTGAGGATCTTGCGCTTGCCCGGCGTATCAAGGCCCATGGTTTACGGCTGCGTTACCTGCTCGGGGTCGACTGGGTGGACCTGCGCATGTACCGCTCCTTGGCGGCCCTTTGGGAAGGCTGGACCAAGAACTGGTTTCTCGGTCTTGATCGCAACCTGCTGAAGGCTGCCGGCAGTGTGGGTGTGGTGTTGCTGTTGTTTGCGCTTCCCTGGATGTCCCTGTTGTGGGCGCTGATCGCGTTCCTCTACTCAGGGCAACCCAACCTGATGCTGGCGCTGCCCACCCTGTTGGGGGTGATGCTTGTCTTCTCGGTGCGCCTTTGGAGCACCTGGCGCTTTGCGACCCCTCTGCGCTACTGGTGGCTGAGCTGGCTGGGTGCGGTTTTGATCGCCGCGATTGTTCCGGCCAGCGTGTGGAAAACGAGCACGGGTCGCGGCTGGACCTGGCGCGGTCGCTCCTTGGCTTAGAGGTGCTGGGCTTAGCTGAGCGCAGACTGCTGAAACTCGATTAGGCGGGCCAAAACCTCGGCACTGTGGCCACTCGGGCGAACACCGAGCCAGCGCTCCCGCAGGATCCCTGCTGGATCGATCAAGAAGGTGTGCCGCTGGGAGAAGGGAGCGATCCAGCTTCCATAGGCCTGGCTGACGCTTCCACCCGGGTCGGAGAGCAGAGGGTAGGTGAGGGCTTCACTGCCGCAGAACTCCTGGTGGGATTCGCTGCTGTCAGCACTGATGCCGACCACCTCAGCCCCGGCGCGATGGAACCGATCAAGATCCCGTTGGAATCCCCGGGCCTCCAGGGTGCAGCCCTCGGTGAAGTCACGCGGATAGAAATAGAGCACCAGCCACTGACCCTTGAAATCACTCAGGCTTCGTTGAGCGGCCTGGGCTCCTTGAGCTGTCGGAACCACGCCCATCAGCGTGAAATCCGGTGCAGCCTGCTGGAGCTCTGGAAGGACGCCACCCAATGAAAAAGCCTGCTGCGCAAAGGCCAGCAGGCTGAAGGAGGAGAGTCCCAGAGACGCGAGAAGGTCGCGACGGTTCATGGGAGGTTCTCTGAGATGGAAGTGGCCTCAGATCTTGGCCAGGTTGATGCCCAGCTGCTTGGCGTAGGCGCCCAGGCCTTTCTTCTGGATGGTTTTGAGAGCGCGAGTGGACACCCGGAGCTTCACGTAGCGATTGCCCTCAGCCCACCAGAGGCGACGCTCTTGCAGGTTCACCTGCTGCAGCTTCTTGGTGCGGATATGCGAGTGCGACACGGCCATGCCGTTGTTAGCGCGCTTGCCGGTGAGTTGGCAGACCCGGGACATGTCCGACCTATAAAAACGAATGAATCTGGCCAATCGGCCAAGCAGCCACAGTAGCAAGTCACCCTCAGGCCACCGCTTGGGGGCTCCTCAACTCGATGGTCTGGGTGGGGAAGGCGAATTGCAGCCCTTGTGCGGCGAACGTCTGGACGATCTCCAGGTTGATGCGCTGCTGCACATCCAGGGCCCGCTTGAAGTCATTGCTGGGCACGAAATAGGCCAACTCAAAATCAAGGCTGCTACTGCTGAAGGCCACGAAATGGGCGCGATCGAAGCGGGCATCGGGCTGGCGATCCACGATGGATCGCAGCAAGGGCGGCAGATTGGCGAGTTGCTCGTGACTGGTGTCGTAGGTCAGGCCCAGGCGATAGAGAAGGCGCCGTTCCTTCATGTCTCCGTAGTTGGAGACCACCGCACTGGTGAGGGCGCTGTTGCTCATCACAATCGCTTCCCCGTTCACGCTGCGCAGGCGTGTGGAGCGCACCCCCACCCGCTCCACGGTGGCCATCACCTCCCCCACCTGAATCAGCTGACCGTTTTGAAACGGTTTGTCGAGCAGGATCGTGATGTATTCAAAGAACTCAGACACCGGTTCCTTCAAGGCCAGTCCGGCCCCGATGCCGCCGGCGCTGAGAAGGGCCCAGATTGCGGCCATCTGAACACCGATGTTCTGGAGATAGAGAACCGCCCCAAGGCACCACACCAGGGCGCGCTGCAGCGGAATCACGGCCTGGATCATGCCGCTGAGGGCGGGATCGTCGCTTCGGGCGGCTGCCCGTTGCAGAAGACCTCTGCAGATGCGGTTCGCCAGGCGAACCAGCAGCACCATCAGCACCAACTTGGCCAGGCTGAAGGCGATCCGATCGGCCGCCGCACTGGTGGGCAGGATCTGCCAGGCCATGGTTGCGCTGACAACCCAGCCCAGAGGGGCTACTGAGGCCAGCAGTGCCGATCCGATCGTTGCCTGGGAGCTGACACCTCTGGCTTGAGCCAACCTGACCAGAGACCGCCCCAGCAGTGCGGACATCAGGCTGGAGAGCAGGCCTCCCCCCAGCAGCACCGCAAGCGCAGTCAGAAACGGCGAGGGGCTGCTGGGCATGGTGATCTCAGTGCTACGGAATCAGGTCAGAGCCCCCGATCCATCAACTGGCCCATCAGATCACAGCTGCGTTGCTGGAAGCCGGCCAATTGATTCGGCTCGAGCCCCCCGACAGCGAGGCGGGCCATCTCATAAATATGCCGGCTGAGGTCATCGGCCAGCTGCTGGCTTGGGGAGCTGCCGCCTGCCCCGGTGATCACCGAGCCGGCGGAGAGCTTGAGCAGACCTTCCACCAGGCGGTGCTTGCGGTTCACCAGCAGCACGTGGTGGTCGGGAAGGCCGGGTAGGCGCTGCTCCATGAGAGCACCCATGTCGTTGATGCGGCGCATCTGCTCCGGCAACAGGATCAGGGCTGCAGGGGCGTTGTCGCCCTTGAGGGCCTGCACCTGGATCGTCACCTTGTCGTTGTTGAGGGCGCCCTTGAACAGATCGCGCACCTTCTCGGAGTTGTCTTTGCCTTCGGCATCGCTCAGTTCGCTCTCCTTCTCCTGCAGGGAGTCGTCGAGTTCGCTGTCAACGCGCTGGAACTTCAGCTCCTCGTGGCGGTATTCCAGCCAGGGGATGAA
>VGPT01000034.1 GCA_016882485.1 Cyanobacteria bacterium M_surface_10_m1_298 | reverse complement strand
ATGATCGCCTCGATTTCTTCGCTGATGCGCTCGGGATCAGCGCCGGGCAGATCGATCTTGTTGAGAACAGGAATGATCTCCAGATCGTTCTCAAGGGCCAAATAGACATTGGCCAGGGTCTGGGCTTCGACGCCCTGGCTGGCATCCACCACCAGCAGAGCCCCTTCACAGGCCTGCAGGGAGCGGCTCACCTCATAGGAGAAGTCAACGTGCCCAGGGGTATCAATCAGGTTGAGGATGTAGGTCTCGCCGTCCGCCGCCTTGTACTCCATGCGCGCGGCCTGGAGCTTGATCGTGATGCCCCGCTCCCGCTCCAGTTCCATGTTGTCCAGGAACTGCTCCTGCATGTCACGGGCAGCCACCGTTCCGGTGTCCTGCAACAAGCGATCGGCCAGGGTCGATTTGCCGTGGTCGATGTGGGCAATGATGCAGAAGTTGCGGATCCGTGAAGCGGGGACGTCTGTCATGGGGCGATCCTAAGGAGCCAAAGCCAGGCCACAGCCCCAAAGCGCCCAGCCGTAGCTAGGGCAGGGCTGCAGGTTTCAAACGCAGGTCATGGCTCACACCGATCGGGTGATCTGCATGCACAGCCGGCCTCTGGCCGTGTTCGCCTCTCCAGGGCGCTACGTGCAGGGCCCTGGCGCCACCCATGAGCTGGGGCGGGAACTGCAGAGGCTGGGTCTCAGCGGCCGCCTGCTGATCGTGGCCTGTGGCACGGCCCTGCGGGAGCTCAAGCCGATCTGGGATCAGGTGCTGCCGGCGGTGGGCATTGAAGCGGTGCTCGAACCCTTCGGCGGAGAGTGCAGCCGGCTGGAAATCGATCGGCTGATCGCCCGCGGCCGGGATCTGAACTGTGGAGCCGTGCTGGGGGCCGGAGGGGGCAAAACCTCTGACACCGCACGAGCTGTGGCCGATGCCCTGAATCTGCCTGTGGTGATCACCCCCACCCTCGCCAGCACCGATTCCCCCTGCAGTGCCCTCTCGGTGATCTACAGCGAGGGGGGCAGCGTGGAGGGCTTCCGCTTCTACAACCGCCATCCCCTGCTGGTGCTGGTGGACACCTCCGTGGTGGCCAGGGCCCCGAAACGGCAGCTGGTGGGAGGCCTCGGGGATGCCCTCGCCACCTGGTTTGAGGCACGCACCGTGCGCGAAAGCGGGAAGCAGAACGTGGTGGGAGGCCACCCCACCACCACCGGCACCGCTCTGGCCAAGCTCTGCTGCGAAATCCTTCTGGCGGATGGACCGGCCGCCTGCTCCGCCGTGGAGGTGGGCGCCACAACTCCCGCCCTCGAGCGGGTGGTGGAGGCCAACAACCTGCTCTCCGGCCTCGGCTTTGAAAGCGGAGGCCTGGCGGTGGCCCACGCCGTGCACAACGGCATCACGGAAATCCCAGGCAGCCACCGCTGCATCCATGGCGAGAAGGTGGGCTTTGGCCTGCTGACCCAACTGGTGCTCGAAGGTCGCCCCCAGAGCGAGATCGACGAGATCTATCGCTTCCAGAAGACCGTTGGTCTTCCGATCACCCT
Organism: Cyanobacteria bacterium M_surface_10_m1_298; assembly: GCA_016882485.1. Taxonomy (GTDB): domain Bacteria; phylum Cyanobacteriota; class Cyanobacteriia; order PCC-6307; family Cyanobiaceae; genus Vulcanococcus. Next base: position 15,841 of record VGPT01000034.1, on the reverse strand, counting down.
GGCCGAGGTGGGGGTGAATGCCGACAGCGATGACCAGCTTCTCGCGATCGCCGAGCGCAGTGTGGTGCCGGGAGAATCCAGCCACAACGAGCCATTTGCCGTATCGGCCGAGGCGGTGGTGTCGGCCCTGAAGGCGGCCGATCTATGGGGGCGCCGCCTGATTTGAGGGCTTCGATTCCTAAGCTCAGGCCACGACACCTGAGCCCGATGAGCACCGAAACCCCGACGGCAGCCGCTACTGAAAACGCCGATCCCCGCGCTCTCACGATCGAGAACGTGGAGCGCACTCTCGATGAGCTGCGCCCCTATCTGATGGCCGACGGAGGCAACGTGGAAGTGGTGGAGATCGACGGCCCGATCGTGAAGGTGCGCCTGCAGGGCGCCTGCGGCTCCTGCCCCAGCAGCACCATGACTTTGAAAATGGGCATCGAGCGCAAGCTGCGCGAAGCCATCCCCGAAGTGAGCGAAGTGGTGCAGGTGCTCTGAGGCGCCCCTGACACAACCCAGGCCCAAACGTGGCACTGATGAGAGGGCGCACAACGCTCTCAATCGGTGCCTTTTTGCTGGGCGGATGGGTTGTGATCGATGACTTCTGCAAACAGCTGGTTTCCCAGCATCCCGAAAGCGTTAGCCGATGGGTGCTGAGCGTCACCCAGGGCACGCCAGCCCCAATTACCCAGGGCTGGCAGCTCTTGGATCGCGAACTCAGCAGCGCTCCGCTGCATGCCGATTCAGTCGTGCTCCTGCCCCAGGCCGAGGGGGCATCGATCCTGCATCTGGAATTCCAGACCCGCCCGGATCGACGCATCGCCGAGCGGATGCTGGAGTACTGGATCCGCCTGCATCGCCGCTTCCACCAGCCGATCCTGCAAACGGTGATTCACCTCAAGCCCACCTCGAGTCGTCTGGCGTGGATCGAACAGCTGAAGGTGGGAGGCACCCGGCACAAGTTCAGCACCCTGCGCCTGTGGGAGCAGGATCCGGAGCCGCTTCTGGCTGATCCCACTCTTTTGCCTCTGGCCGTTCTGGCCAGGGACCCGAGCCATAGCGGAGAGCTGCTGCGAAGGGTTGGGCAACGGCTTCAGGCCATCACCGAGCCCAATCAAAAACGCATCACTACCAGCGGCTGCCAACTGCTGGCCGGCCTAGCCTTCTCTCCAGACGTGGTCCAGCGTCTTCTCGCCATGAGCATTCTCGAAGATTCCTCCGTCTATCAACTGATCAAGAACAAAGCGCTCGAAGCAGGTCGTGCCGAAGGCCTTGCTGAAGGCCGCATTGAAGGGCGTGCCGAAGGGCGTGCTGAAGGGCTCATTCAGGGCCGGCAGAGCGAAGCCGCTGGCTTGCTTCTGCGCTTGCTGCAACGCCGCTGTGGCGCGTTAAGCGAGCAGCAGCAAGACCTGATCCTCTGCATGCCGTTGGAGTGCCTCGAGCAACTCGGCGATGCGGTGCTGGATTTCCAGAGCCCGGCCGATCTGGAGCGCTGGCTCAACGGAAGGTTTTCGGGCTGAACCCCGGCCCCTAGGCTCGGCCCATCTCTGCCCCTGGGCCCGTGCTGGATCAGCGCCTGCTGCGCGATAACCCCGAGCTGATCACCGAACAGCTGGGGCGTCGCGGCATGACGCTCGATCTCACTGGCCTGCAACTGATGGCGCGCCAGGAGCGCGACCTTGAAGAACAGCGCAGCAACCTCCAGGCCGAAGGCAACCGCATCGGCAAGGAGGTTGGTCTGAAGATCAAAGGGGGTTCTGCCCCCAATAGCCCCGAGGTGCAGGCCCTGCGGGATGAGGGCAACCGCATCAAGCAGCAGGTGGCGGTGCTGGAAGAAGAAGAGAAGGCCCTCGAAGCCAAGTTGCGTGAGGAGCTGCTCACCCTCCCCAACCTGCCCTCGCCCGACGCTCCCGATGGGCGCAGCGAAGACGACAACGTGGAGATCAAGCGCTGGGGCAACCCGCGCGGGAAAGAAGACTGGCTCGAAGAGCACTGGCAGATCGCCGATCGCCTGGGCCTGTTTGAAACCGAGCGCTCCGTGCGCATCGCCCAGAGCCGCTTCGTGACGCTGATGGGCCAGGGGGCACGGCTGGAGCGCGCCCTGATCAACTTCATGCTCGACCTGCACGGCGGCAAGGGCTACCGGGAGGTGCTGCCTCCGATCCTGGTGAACAGCGCCAGCCTCACCGGCTCCGGTCAGCTGCCGAAGTTCGCCGAGGAGAGCTTCCGCTGCGCCGACGACGACCTCTGGCTCACCCCCACCGCCGAGGTGCCCGTCACCTCCCTACACCGCGGCGAGGTGATCCCGGCTGATCAACTGCCCCTCAAATACGTCGCCTACACCCCCTGCTTCCGCCGGGAAGCAGGCAGCTACGGACGCGACACCCGCGGCCTGATCCGCCTGCACCAGTTCAACAAGGTGGAGCTCTATTGGTTCGTCGCCCCGGACCAGTCGGCCGAGGCCCATCAACAGATCACCGCGGATGCCGAGGCTGTGCTCGAAGCTCTCGAGCTCCCCTACCGCAAGATCGAGCTCTGCACCGGTGACATGGGCTTCTCCGCCACCCGCACCTACGACCTCGAGGTCTGGCTGCCAGGCGCCGGGGCCTACAGGGAGATCTCCAGCTGTTCGGTGTGCGGCGACTTCCAGGCGCGGCGCTCCGCCATCCGCATGAAAGACGGCAAGACGACCCAGCTGCTGCACACCCTCAACGGAAGCGGGCTGGCCGTGGGCCGCACCATGGCCGCCCTGCTGGAGAACGGCCAGCAAATTGATGGATCGATCAAGCTGCCCGCCGCCCTGGCTCCCTACTTCGGGTCCGAATCGATCGCCGCGGCTTAAGCAAGCCCCAGGGCACGGTTGCTGCTCATTTTCCAGCGCCTGAGGCGCTCCGCATCCGCCGAGAGATCAGTTCCCCAGGAGGGAATCAGCTCCTGAATCCGGCCCTGCCATTCAGGGCCGGCAAATCGCTCCGGCATGCAGCGCTGCAGCACCTGCAGCATCGTTTCCACGGCGGTGGAGGCGCCAGGTGAGGCCCCCAGCAGGGCCGCCAGCGATCCATCGGCACTGCTCACCACTTCGGTGCCCATTTGCAGGCTGCCGCGCCCATTCACCTGCTTGATGATCTGCACCCGCTGGCCCGCCACCGCCAGCTCCCAATCATTCGCCCTCACCTCAGGGAGAAACTCCCTCAGGCTGTCGATCCTCTGCTTGGGGCGCTGAACCACCTGACCCACCAGATAGCGCACCAGATCCACGTTCTGAGCACCCACCTGCAGGGTGGGCAGCAGGTTGTAGGGCTTGATCGAACGCCCCAGATCCCAGAGCGAGCCGCGTTTGAGGAAGCGGGTGCTGAATCCGGCGTAGGGCCCGAACAACAGGGCCCGCTTGCCATCGATCCAGCGGGTGTCGAGATGGGGCACCGACATCGGTGGGGCACCCACCGCCGCCTTGCCGTAGACCTTGGCGTCGTGGGCGTCGATCACGGCCGGGTTGCGGCACACCAGCCACTGCCCGCTCACCGGGAAGGCCCCATACACGCGCCCCTCCGGGATCCCGGAGCGCTGCAACAACGGCAGGCTGCCGCCTCCGGCCCCGAGGAACACAAACGGAGCCTCCAAAGTGCCGGCGCTGGTCTGCAGCCTCCACCCCGAGGCGCTGCGCTGCAAATCGATCACGGGCTGCCCTAAGCGCAGGTCAACGCCCTGCAGCAACTGCCGGGTCAGGGCCCCGAAGTTCACATCGGTGCCGCGCTGCACCCGGGTGGCGGCGAGGGGTTGATCGCGGCGTCGGCCCTCCATCACCAGGGGCATCCACTCACTGAGCTGCTGCGGATCCGTGCTCCAGGTCATGTCGGAGAACTGAGGACAGGCCTGCAACGCCTCAAAGCGCCGCCTCAGAAACGCCGCATTGGCCTCTCCCCAGACAAAGCTCAGGTGGGGCACCCTCCGGATGAAGGCCCCGGGATCCCCCAACACCTGCCGCTCCACCAGGGAGCTCCAGAACTGCAAGCTGCGCTCAAACGAGGCATTGATCGACAGGGCCTTGGCGGTCGGGATCGATCCATCGGCCGCCTCAGGGGTGTAGTTGAGCTCGCAATTGGCCGCATGGCCGGTGCCGGCGTTGTTCATGGCCCCACTGCTTTCGCAGGCCAGCTGGGGCAACTTCTCGAGCACCACCACCTTCAGGCCTGGATCGAGCTCCCGCAGCAGCGCCGCCAGGGTGGCCCCCATGATCCCGGCGCCCACCAGCAGGGCATCGCAGCGCTCGCTCATCGGGCCGAGGGGCGGTGATCGTCAACCGTCCAACGCTATGGCCGGGCCATCCCACTGCGAGACATGGCCACAATGGACGGACTTTGCGTCTGCTCGGATGGGTGTGATCACGGCTCTGGCCATCCTCGCCGGATTGATCGTGGTGCACGAAGCCGGGCACTTCTTCGCGGCCACCTGGCAGGGCATCCGCGTCAGCGGCTTCTCAGTGGGTTTCGGGCCGGTGCTGCTGGAGCGGCAACGCCGAGGCGTGCAGTTCGCCCTGCGGGCGATTCCCCTGGGGGGCTTCGTCTCCTTCCCCGATGACGACGAGGAGAGCTCGATTCCCTCGGATGACCCCGATCTGCTCAGCAACCGTCCTCTGCATCAGCGGGCCCTAGTGATTGCGGCGGGCGTTCTGGCCAACCTGCTGCTGGCCTGGACCGTGTTGCTGGCCCAGGGAGCCCTGGTGGGCATCCCCGCCGGCTTCAGTGCCACCCCGGGGGTATTGGTGTCCGGCGTGCAACAGGGTCAGGCGGCGGCGGCCTCGGGCCTGCGGGCCGGTGATCGCATCCTCGCGGTGAATGGACAGGACCTCGGCGGCGGCCAGAGCGCCGTGGGTCAGCTGGTGCAGCTGGTGAAAGCAGCCCCGGATCAGAAGCTCAGCCTCAGCACCGAACGCATGGGCAACAGCCTGGAGCTCACCCTCACCCCCGCCGATCTAGGGGGCGTCGGCCGGATCGGGGCCCAGCTGCAGCCCAGCGGGGTCGAGGTCTTCCGCAGACCCCACAGCCCCCTGGAGGTGATCCGCCAGACGAACCGACAGTTCGGCAGCCTCACCCGCCGCACAGTCGATGGCTTTGTGACCCTGGTGACCCACTTCGGCGAAACCGCCAGCCAGGTGTCAGGCCCGGTAAAGATCGTTGAGATGGGGGCGTCGCTTGCCAAGCAGGGCGGCAGCAGCCTGTTCCTCTACACCGCCTTGATCTCGATCAACCTGGCGGTGCTCAATGCCCTGCCCCTGCCGATGCTCGATGGCGGGCAGTTCATGCTGCTCCTGCTGGAGGGCGTACGCCGCAAGCCCCTCCCCGAGAGGTTCCAGATGGCCTTCATGCAGTCGGGCTTTGTGCTGCTGGTGGGGCTGAGCGTGGTGCTGATCGTCAAGGACACGAGCCAGCTCTCGGCGGTTCAGCAGCTGCTGAGCCGCTAAGGGGTAGGCTGTTTCATCACTGCATTACGAGATCCAGGCCGCATGGCGAAGAAGTCGATGATTGCGCGCGACGTGAAGCGCCAAAAGCTGGTCGATCGTTACGCCGCCAAGCGCGCAGCTCTGATGGCCGCCTTCGAAGCCGCTGGCGATCCGATGGAGCGCCTGGAAATCCACCGCAAGATCCAGGGCCTGCCCCGCAACAGCGCCAAGGTGCGCCTGCGCAACCGTTGCTGGGCCACCGGGAAGCCCCGTGGTGTGTACCGCGATTTCGGCCTGTGCCGCAACCAGCTGCGTGAGCGCGCCCACAAGGGTGAACTGCCCGGCGTGGTCAAGTCGTCCTGGTGATTCAGCCCTCGCGCTGATCAGCAACTCAGGCGCCGCAAGGCGCCTTTTTTGTGTCCATCGCCAACAGAAAAACGAGCGCATTCCGAAAGAGATTGCGCCCTTTTCCCCAGTGCTCTGGGCTCAGATGCAAGAATCACTCTTGACAACAAACAAGACATAAGCCCAAGTGCAAGGTCACACTCAGTCGGTCTCCTTCGATGGTCGGGAGATCCGGCTGACCACAGGTCGGTTCGCCCCGCAGGCCGGGGGTTCCGTCATGGTCGAATGCGGAGATACTTCCGTTCTGGTCACCGCCACCCGCTCCGGCGGCCGTGACGGCATCGATTTTCTTCCTCTGATCTGCGATTACGAGGAACGCCTCTACGCCGCTGGTCGGATCCCCGGCAGCTTCATGCGCCGCGAGAGTCGCCCCCCAGAGCGCGCCACCCTGATCGCCCGTCTGATCGATCGGCCGATGCGCCCGCTGTTCCCCAGCTGGATGCGCGACGACCTGCAGATCGTGGCCACCTGCATGTCGCTCGATGAGCGCGTGCCCCCAGATGTGCTGGCTGTCACCGGGGCCTCCCTGGCGACCCTGCTGGCCAAGATCCCTTTCCACGGCCCGATGGCGGCCGTGCGCGTGGGCCTGCTGGGCGATGACTTCATCCTCAACCCCAGCTACCGCGAGATCGAGCGCTCTGAGCTGGATCTGGTGGTAGCCGGCACCCCCCAGGGCGTGATCATGGTGGAAGCGGGCGCCAATCAGCTGCCCGAGCAGGACGTGATTGAAGCCATCGACTTCGGCTACGAAGCGGTGTGCGAACTGATCAAGGTGCAGCAGACCCTGCTCAAGGAGCTGGGTATCGAGCAGGTGATCCCCGAGCCGAAGAGCGAAGACGACACCCTGCCCAAGTTCCTCGAGAAGGAGTGCAGCAAGGGCATCGGTGAGGTGCTCAAACAGTTCTCCCTGACCAAGGCCGAGCGCGACGAGAAGCTCGACGCCATCAAGGCTGAAGTCTCCGAGAAAATCAGCGGCCTCAAGGAAGACGACGCCATCAAGGTGGCCGTCAGCAGCAGCAACAAGCTCCTGGGCAACAGCTACAAGGCCCTGACCAAAAAGCTGATGCGCGACCAGATCGTCAAGGACGGCAAGCGCGTCGACGGCCGCAACCTCGATGAGGTGCGCCCCATCAGCGCCGCCGCCGGCGTGCTGCCCAAGCGGGTGCATGGTTCTGGCCTGTTCCAGCGCGGTCTGACCCAGGTGCTCTCCTGCGCCACCCTCGGCACCCCGAGCGACGCTCAGGAAATGGACGACCTCAACCCGTCCAACGAGAAAACCTACCTGCACCACTACAACTTCCCGCCCTACTCCACCGGCGAGACCCGCCCGATGCGCAGCCCCGGCCGCCGCGAGATCGGCCACGGCGCCCTGGCGGAGCGGGCCCTGATCCCCGTGCTCCCCAGCAAGGAAAGCTTTCCCTACGTGCTCCGGGTGGTGTCGGAGTGCCTCAGCTCCAACGGCTCCACCTCCATGGGTTCGGTCTGCGGCAGCACCCTGGCCCTGATGGATGCCGGTGTGCCCCTGAAAGCCCCCGTGAGCGGCGCCGCCATGGGCCTGATCAAAGAGGGCTCTGAGGTGCGCATCCTCACCGACATCCAGGGCATCGAGGATTTCCTCGGCGACATGGACTTCAAGGTGGCCGGCACCGAGAAGGGCATCACCGCCCTGCAGATGGACATGAAGATCACCGGCCTGGAGGTGAAGACCGTGGCCGAGGCGATCAACCAGGCCCGTCCCGCTCGCCTGCACATCCTCGAGAAAATGCTCTCGGCGATTGAGAAGCCCCGCGATGTTCTGAGCCCCCACGCTCCTCGCCTGCTGAGCTTCCGGATCGATCCCGAGCTGATCGGCACCGTGATCGGCCCCGGCGGCCGCACGATCAAGGGCATCACCGAGCGCACCAACACCAAGATCGACATCGAAGACGGCGGCATCGTCACGATCGCCAGCCACGACGGCGCAGCCGCTGAGGAAGCCCAGCGGATCATCGAAGGCCTCACCCGCCGCGTCTCGGAAGGCGAGGTGTTCAGCGGTGCCGTCACCCGCGTGATCCCGATCGGCGCCTTCGTGGAAATCCTGCCCGGCAAGGAAGGGATGATCCACATCTCCCAGCTGAGCGAAGCTCGCGTAGAGAAGGTGGAAGATGTGGTCAAGGTGGGCGACCACGTGACCGTGCGGGTGCGCGAAATCGACAACCGCGGCCGCATCAACCTCACCCTGCGCGGCGTTCCTCAGCAGGACGAGCCTGCCCAGGCCTGATCGATCGCTTGATCGCTCCGGAAGCCCCCGCCAGGGGGCTTTTTTCATGGTCGAGCGAGCGTTGACGGCATGAAACTCCTGAACTGTTAAACCGCGAAGCCAGGGTCGATCCGGGCCATCGCCGCCGCCGCCTTGTCGCAGAGCTCTGCGTGGCTGCCGCCGTGACTGGCGATCAGACAACCGGCCTGGCGCACGTCTCCGGTGTTGTAGTGAAGGGGGCGGCCATCGGCGTGGCTAAAGGCACCACCGGCCGCCCGCAGCACTGCCTCAGGAGCCGCCATGTCCCAATCCTTCGGAGCGCTTTTGCCCGACAGGGAGATGTAGAGATCGGTCTCGCCGCGCAGGATCGTGGCCACCTTGCCGCCCACACTGCCGATCGCCTTGGTGTCGCCCAGGGCCAGGGCCTCCAGCAGCTGCTCCAGGCGCTGATCGCGGTGGTTGCGGCTGGCCACCAGCACCAGCTCAGCCAGAGCGCGGCGCGGGCTGAGGCGGGCGGGGCTGCGCTCACCGGCGCGGTTTTCGCACCACGCCTGTCCCTGAGGCACCAGGCCGAACCAGAGCTCCTCCTTCTCCGGCAGGAGCACCACCCCGAGCACGGCCTCCCCGCCGCGCACCAGGGCGAGGTGCACCGCGTATTCCCCGGTGCCCTGCAGAAAGTCTTTGGTGCCATCGAGGGGATCGAGGATCCAGAGCCACTCCGCATCCAGGGGCTGCCCTGCGGTGAGCTGCTCCTTGGCGGTTTCCTCGCTCAACAGGGTCCAGCCCGCCAGGGGGAAGGCCTGGCTCAACCCGTCGAGCAACCACTGATTGACCGCCAGATCCGCCGCACTCACCGGGCCCTCGCCTCCCTCGTCCACGCTTAGGGCCTGGGGGAAGCCATAGGGGGGCTGCTCGCCGCGGCCGTAGGCCAGGAGGATGTCAGCGGCACCCCAGCTCAAGCGACGCAGTTCCGCCAGCAGCTGCTCCTCCTCGATCCCATCGGGCAGGCAGGCAACGGCGGGCATCATGGAGAGGCAAAGGGGCATTGTGATGCAGGGCGCTGAACCCGCCGCAGGCGTGCTCTACCTGGTGGGCACCCCGATCGGGAACACCGGTGACCTCTCCCCCCGGGCTCGAACAGTGCTCTCGGGCGTGAACCGAATCGCCTGCGAAGACACCCGGCGCAGCGGCCTTCTGCTCCACAACCTGGGCATCAAGAATCGTCTGATCAGCTTTCACGAGCACAACCAGGCGGCCCGCATCCCTGAACTGCTCGAGGCCCTCGAAGCCGGAGAGAGCCTCGCGGTGATCAGCGATGCAGGGCTCCCAGGCATCTCCGATCCCGGCGAAGCCCTGGTGGCCTCCGCCCGCGCCCGCGGCGCTCAGGTGATCTGCGTGCCCGGTCCCTGCGCCGCCACCACGGCTCTCGTCAGCAGCGGATTGCCGGCGGGACGGTTCTGTTTTGAAGGGTTCCTGCCCGCCAAAGCCGCGCAGCGGCGTTCAGCGATTGCTGAACTGGCGGCTGAACCTCGCACGATCGTTTTGTTCGAGGCCCCGCACCGCCTGCTGGCGTTGCTGGAGGATCTGCTCACGGAACTGGGAGACCGGCCGGTGGCGGTGACCCGGGAGCTGACCAAACGCCACGAGCAGCAGGTGGGGCCAACGCTCTCAGTGGCCTTGGAGCACTTCCGCAAGACCCCACCCCAGGGGGAATTCACCCTGGTGCTGGCGGGGGCTCCCGAGTGCAGCGAGGAGCGCCCTAGCGACACGAACCTGCTGGAGCAACTGGAAGCCCTGGTGGCCTCCGGCCTCAGCCGCAACGAGGCGTGTCGTCAACTGTCCCGCAGCACGGGCCTCTCCAAACGCGACCTCTACGCTTTGCTGCATCAATCCGAGGATGCCAGCTGATGCTGCTGCGCCTGCGTCTGCTGCTAGCAAGCCTGGGGGGCGGGATCCTGCTGCTGGTGATTCTCTGCCTCGGGTCGCAGAACCTCAATCAGCGGGCCAGCTTGAACCTCGGGTTTGGACGCACGGCCGAGCTCCCCACCGGTTTTCTGCTGGGGGTCGCCTTGGTGATCGGGGTAGTCAGCGGAGGCAGCGCCACCGCGCTTCTACTACCCCGAGCGTCTCAGGATCCAGGCAGGGAATAGAGCTGCCCGCCTTCGACCACCAGGCGGGTAATGCCCTGGGCCACCAGGTAGGAGGAGCGGCGCTGCAGCACCTCGCTATCGGGCACCTTGATCACCCGCTGGCTGCGTCCGCACTGGCGTTTCGCCTGGCGGGGGTTGGTGTAGAGCATCAGCGCCTGCCGTTGCTGCTCAGCCTCTGGCAGTGAACCCAGCTCGGGGAATTCGTTGAGGGGCTTGGCCTGGAGCTCCACCAGCTTGTCGACCAGCATGTACACGCTGCTCGGCAGCAAGCCCGGCAGCAGCGGGATCGGATCCACCTGAGCCTGAGACACCGTCAGGCTGAAGGCGCTGCCGTCATCGGCCTCAGCGTCATCCTCCTCGTCGAGCTCGTCATCGGCGTCGTCATCGCCGTAGTCATCGGCATCGTCGATCGCCAACACCTGCCCGGAGCTATCGCCTGCTTCAGCGTCCTCGTCGACGTTGTTGTCGCTGTCTGGGTTCTCTGGTGCTTGTAGGGCCACAGGAGCAGGGAGCTCCTCGGGCGCCTCAGCTGCCGGCACGGCGGCCCGACCACGGGATTGCTTCTTGAGGGAAGCCAGCTCCTCGGCATCGATCCCGGCCTTCAACACCCGGCTCACGGTGTTGGGGCTGCAGCCAAAGCTGCTCGCCAGCGCCTGGGCCGTCTCCCCCTGGCGGTAGCGGGCGACCAGCTCCTGTTTCTGGCTCTCGGTCAGCCTTGGAGCGGCCATGACAACAAAGCTGTGCAGCACACCACCATAGAAGCCCCGGCCCTGCTGGCACAATGCGACTGATCCAAGCTCCCTTAGCTCAGCTGGATAGAGCAGCTGCCTTCTAAGCAGCCGGTCGATGGTTCGAATCCATCAGGGGGCGTTTCCGCTTCAAGCCCGCTTGAGAGCTCGGCTCAGAGCTCGTATTCCTCTTCGAAGCGCTCCATCAAGCCGCGGTAGAGATGGAGCGTGCCCTCGGTTGCCTCGCAGAAGCCACTGACGCGATAGCCCTCCACCAGATGACTGAGGGCCACGCTCACCTGGGCGAAGGCTTCAGCAAATTCATTCTGAATATCCTCATCGCGAATATCGCGGATCTTTGCTGACATCAACTCAACTTTCTTCTGCGCCGCGGCCATCTCAGCCTCCATCTCTTTGTTGAGCTTGCGGCGCTTGGTGGCCATGCATCTGGAACCGGGATCACCCACTTCTACACCACGGCAGATCGGAAGGTCGCCAGAGCTCGATCGGAGCCAAGCAGGCAGGAAGCACGACCCTGGGTCGAGGCATTTCAGTGGAAGATCAGCCGCAGGTTCAAGTCAACGAGTGCCGAAGTCTTGGCGAAAAGTTATCAACGAAGCACAGCGAGAATGGCTCTTGTTTGCTATAAACGCGCTGCGCTGATCCAGTCGGCGCGTGGGTCACTGCTACGCGCCGCGCGCAGTTGCTCCAGCAGCTGGCGCTCCTGATCGCTGTAGCGCACCGGTTGCTTGAGGGTGAGGCTGAGCAGAAGGTCGCCGCGGCCACCCTTCACAGGCCAACCCTTGCCCTTGAGCCGCAGGCTGCGGCCCACCGCCATGGCCGGCGGCACGGTCACGGTGGCCTCTCCATCGGGGGTCGCTACGCGCACATCCCCGCCCAGGGCCAATTCATCCAGGCTGAGGGGCAGATCGGCCTTGAGCTGATCGCCATCGAGGGTCCAGACCGGGTGGTCCTGCACCTGAAGGTTCAGATAGAGATCGCCCCGGCGTCCGGTGCCCGGCTGCAGATTGCCCTTGCCCTTGAGCCGCAGTCGGCTGCCGGGCTTCACACCGGCGGGGATGCGCACCTGCACCCGCTCATCGTTGACAGCGAGGGTGCGCTCGCAGCCGCGAAACGCCTCCGAAAAGCTCAGAGAAATGCTGGCCTCCGCATCAAGGTTGGGGGCAGCGGCCGAGCGACCGGGGCCAGGCCCGGCGAAACCTCCGCTGCCGAAGCCGCCGGGGAACCCCGAACCGAACCCTCCAAAGCCGCCTGGAGCCCCCGCAAAACCTCCGGGGAAACCGGAACCACCGCCGGGTCCGCCAAAGCGACCCAGCAGGTCATTGATGAAGTCGTCGAAGTTGCCGTAGCGGCCGAAATCCACATCGACGCCGCCGGGCCCCGCACCGCCCGCCTGACTCCAGTACTGCCCAAACTGCTCGTAGCGACGGCGCTTATCGGGATCCGAGAGCACCTCATAGGCCTCACTGATCTCCTTGAACTTGGCCTCAGCCCCCTTGTCTCCTGGATTGACATCCGGGTGGTACTGCCGGGCCAGCTTGCGGAAGGCTTTCTTGATCGCGTCTGCATCAGCGCCCCGCTCGACCCCAAGCACCTTGAAATAGTCGCGGTATCCGTTGGCGCTCATCGCTGCAGGGGGAGGAACGGTCAACGGCCCCTCAAGTGTCCCAGCAGTGGGGTGATCCCGGCGAGAGCTCAACGGGGCGGAAGGCCGAACGCCTGGGCGCTTCTGGCGATCCCCCTTAGCTTGTTGCAATCCAAGGGATCAAGGGCGATGGCGCGCTGGTGGCAAGGCAGGGGCTTCACAGGTGCAGCGCTGCTCTCGGGGCTGTTGCTGCTGGGCTCCGCCCCCGCCTCCCAGGCCGCAGCCGGCTCAAGCCCGGCAGCGGAAAGCGCCGTGGCTCCCTCCAGCTCAAGGCAGAAGCAGCTCGCCGATCACCTCAAGCAGGTGGGAGCGATCGTTTATGGGGCCTGGTGGTGCCCCCACTGCAACACCCAGAAGGATCTATTCGGGGTGGAGGCCGTTGAACTGCTGCCTTACGTGGAGTGCGACAAGGATGAGCCCGGCCGCAAGCGCTGCATGGACGCCAAGGTGAGGGCTTACCCCACCTGGGTGCTCAAGGGTGAGCGCCGTGAGGGGGTGATGAGCCTGGAGGAACTGGAGAGCTGGAGCCAATTCCCCAGCTCCGCACAACGCTGAACGCTCAATCCGCCTCGGTGGCCCCGAAGCAGTGCATCAGGGCATCACCCCAGGTGTTGACCCGCTCCAGCTGGTGATCAGAGGCCTGGGACAGGGCTTCTGCGTGCGCGCGGATCACAGCGGGCTTGCTGAGGTTGAAGCCGTGGCTCGAAGCGATGTCCAGGATGTCGTTCACGCCTGTGGCGGCGTGGATCCGGCTGCGAATGGCCTCGTTGTTGCCCACCTTCGAGAGGAACGCCTTGAGATCAGCAGCAGACACGGTTGTCATCAAATGAACCGTTGTCATGTTGATGCAGCGGGAGTGTTTGTGGCTGATCCAGCCATGAACCAACACCGACCGGGCTAAGCCGCGTCGCCCCAGATCAGAGGGCAGCGGGCTCCGCGCGGAGGTGTTTACCGGTGCAGGCCCGCCAGAACTGGGCGTAGGGGCTCAGGACAGCCCCATGCAACCCGCAAAAGCCATGGCAGGCGGGATCGCCTTGGAGATAGGCGCAGCCGCTGCACTGCAATTGCAGCTGACAACGCAACGTGGCGATCTGCATATCCCCGCGCGAGCTGTGGGCGGGAACGGCATGGGGGGAGTGGAACATCGCTGCAACCCGTGCAGGCAGGGCTTTCCCCTTTGGTAGTGCCAACCGCAGCCGATGCCAGCAGATCCCTGGGATTCAACACAGCCTTATCGGTGGGCAGCCACCAGGGCGCAGCAGGGGCGGTTGAGCAAGTCGTGCGCGCGGCTGCAGGTGGAATCCATCGGATCAATCACGGTGCTCCAGGTCTGGTCATCCCGCAGGGCCTCGAGCACCAGCAGGCTGCCGAACATCACCACTTGAAAGGTCCACTGATCGAAACCGGGGAGTGAGAAGGCCATGGCTTGTGGGGTCTTGACTGCACTCACCCTCTCCGCGGCGAAAGGGGATCTCCGTGATCGGCAGCCGAGATGGGCGTGACCTTGCTCACAGCTGGTCCTAAAGGGGCTTGGAGCGCCCGGTGATGTCCTGGGGTTGGAAGGTGTCTTTCAGGGGGATGCTGCGCAAGCCGGGCTTGGCGAAATCAATGGCCTTGAGATCCACCATCTGAATCTCCAAGCCGTTGTAGGTGCGCACGTAGCTCTTCAGGTTGGTGCGGTCGTGGGCAACGATCCATTCGGTGGTGTCGGTGTTGACGACCTTCGGCGGACCACTCGAGGAGAGAAACGACTTGGTGTTGGCGGTTTGATTGGCGCTGTTCGACTGAATCGCCCCGTTGAAGATGTCGAAGGTGTTCAACACATGAAAACCGAGGTTCACGGTGTCCGTGGCCGTAGCCCCAGGCGTGGCCCAGTGAGAAAAGAGAGCCGCGCGGATGAACCGCGAGGGCGGCGAGTAATCCCCGGGCAAACCAATCGCACCGGAGCCCTGGCCGTAGTTGATGGCCGTGAACTTGCCGAGTTGCCGTTGAGGCACATTCACCGGCGACAGATCCACATAGTTGGCCACGTTGCGCTCATGCCAGTCGTAGGGCGGTGAATTGGTCAGGGTGCCGAGCGGAGCGTCGTGAATGCGGAGTTCCCCGGCAATGTATTCAGCGATCACCACTTTTCCGCTGGCATCACCGATCCACCAATGCACCGGCAGCACCGACTTGAAGGGAGGGAAGTTCTGCTCAGCCACGTCGACGGCCTGGCGCAGCGCTGAGGCCGCTTCATCGACGCTGGCCGCCTGCCCCAGCAGGTAGTTCGCCACTTCCCAACTACCAATCGAGCGATCCTGCTGGGCCGCCTTGGGCTTGAGGTATTGGGAATAGCCGGGCAAATACAGAACGCCGACGGCCAGTCCCTTCTCGTTTTGTCCATCGGCCACGATCGTCGGGGCGACGTCGATGTTCATCCCGACGAAGCCATAGGTCGTGGTCCAGCGTTTGCCAGGTTTGCCCCCGGGTGCCGTTCCGGTGAAAGCGGTGCCTCGCGGCACCACCAGCAACTGAGAGTTGAATGGAAAGCCGAATTCCATGGAGCGGAAATAGATCTGCGCTCCGTCCTTCGAAGCCAGCTGGAATGCGGTGCAGGCCTCAGCGGCGGGGGCCTGCAAGATCAGAGCCAGCAGGGCTGTCAAAGCGAGCTTCATGGCTCGACGTCATCCAGGGGCCATCACCAGCACTAGAGAGACCCCCCATGAGACCAACGGCAGCATTGCTTTTGCTTAAGCATGCAGTCATCGAGGCGATGGCCATCATTGAGGTCAATGGCCAGCAGCAGAGATGCCCCCGACCCCTTCACCCGGCAGCCATCGAGGCATGGAGCTACTGATCGCCTTTCGTTGGCCACTGGCGGTGTTCTTATCAACCGTCGCAGCCAGCTCAATCGTGGGCTGGGTGATCCACACGGACGATGAATTCATGCTGATGGGCCCAATCACGGTGAAGCTGGAGGTGGATCGAGCTCTACCGGTTTCAGCCGAGGTCAAGAGCATCCAAGCCCCTGTGGAACTGAAGCCCTTGCAGGCCACGGTGTCCGTGCCAGGGAACCTTTCGGTGGCGAGCCCTCTGAACGTCTCCGTGCCTCAGCTGAAACACCCCCTGCAGACCAAGGTGGAAGGCAGCGTTGAGGCGGCGGTGAGCGGCTCCGTCACAACCGAGGTGAGCGGAGGCGTAACCACAACCGTGCAAGGCCCCGTGGAAGTTGACATTCCCAAA
>VGPT01000033.1 GCA_016882485.1 Cyanobacteria bacterium M_surface_10_m1_298 | reverse complement strand
CTACTCAGCTCAGACCGCCAACTGGAGCGTTATGGCAGCACAGTGACCATCGTGCAGTGAGATCAACGGCCAGTGCCCGAATGCCCGGTGCCGGTTTCGAACCAGCGACATCCTGCTTGTAAGGCAGGCGCTCTACCACTGAGCTAACCGGGCGATTGAGGCATTCTGCAGGGCAGCGCTCCCCCTCGGCGATGGCCAGCGGCCAGCAACACGACCGCGCCACCTGTTGGCTGGCCCTGCCCTACGGCCTGCTCTGGTGGCCATGGCTTGGTCCGCAGGGGACCGTCATCAGCGCCTTCGCTTTTCTGTTCGGAGGCCTATGGCTGTCGCCCGACCTCGACACCAACTCCCGCCCTTACCAACGCTGGGGGCCACTGCGCTGGCTGTGGTGGCCCTACCGCAGGGCCCTGAGGCATCGCTCCGTGC
Organism: Cyanobacteria bacterium M_surface_10_m1_298; assembly: GCA_016882485.1. GTDB lineage: Bacteria > Cyanobacteriota > Cyanobacteriia > PCC-6307 > Cyanobiaceae > Vulcanococcus. The sequence continues at coordinate 18,668 of VGPT01000033.1, read as the reverse complement.
TTTCCCACAGCCCAGTGCTGGGGACTCTCGTGCGCGTCGGGTATCTCAGCGGGATTGCCATCCTGCTGAGCGGCCTTGCTCACCCCTGGGGCACCCCTACCAGCACCAACATCTTGAGCTGGCTCCAGCAGCAGTGGAGCCGGCCGGAGCGCCTGCTCTTGGTGGCACTGATTGGCATTGAAGCGAGCGCCTGGCTGCACCTCCTGCAGGACGGCGATCCGATGCCCAGCTGGCCCAAACGCCGGAAACGGCGCTGACAGCACCCCACCGTGCACAAAAACGCAAAAGTGGCGCGAAAGCGAATTGCAGCGCAAACCCCTACAACAAAACGAGGCTCAGAGGAGCGCGGTCTTTAAACTTAATAATCAATCTCTTCCAAGCTAGAGATTAGAAGTGAAAAGGAACCAATCGGACACTGGCGAGACGCAGCAAAGCGGCAGCCATCGCCGCGTCACTATCACAATCAATGGTCAGACCTATCTCCAGCTAGTGAAACAAGCCGAGCAAGAAGGTCAGCCTCTGAGTCAAGTCATTACAGGCATTATTGAACAACAGCTCAACCAAGATCTACCCGGAAGCCAAGGATCTAAACGCCTAACAATATCGCTACCTCAGCGCACACACTCCGCTCTCTTGAAAAGAAAGAACGAAGAGCAGAAAAGCCTTAGCGGCCTTGTGTCATGCATGCTAATTTCAGCGCAAGGCACGCCTCCGAGCGCCAGTGCATGACCCACGCCTAAGTCAGCTGCCCCTGGGCCTTCAAAGCTCAAGTCAATTTTTCTCCCTCAATCCCCTCGTCTTAGCCGAGAGCATTCCCGAAGTCTTCAGCCGCGGGAATCACGGCAACAGACCAACCGTTGACGCTCCTTGCGCCGACTTCTCCCTAACAAGCTTGGGAGACCTCCCAGTCGTGGCGTCGAGGCAAACTCCGTCAATCATCAACGAAGACGAACCCGGCGGGTCGAGCACGCTGGCGATTTGCCTAGCAGGAGATGACGTGGAATACAGCGAGGGAACGTATCAAACCAGAATCCGAGCAAAAAGCGCATTTTTAAATCCACGCCATGGTGGAGTCGCCACAACCGGATACCTGTCAGGTATTTACTGCCAGATTGACCACAAGAGGCTGAACAAAACAATCCGAACGATCGACCAGGAAAAGGCATCAATCAAGCTTGATCAGCCCTTGCTTTTTGAGTCGAGCAAGCCAGGCAAAGAAGGAACCTTTAGCTCAAACATTATCGCCTTTTTTGCATTTGTCGATTCTTTACTCAAAGAGAACCAGTCCCTTCCCGCTGCCCTGTGCCTAGACGACACAATTTACCGCATGCTAGCCCTATCACTCCTCGATGATGGGGACAGCCGAGAATGCCATCAGCACAATATCAATCCAAACTGGAACTGGCGACTCGATGAACTCATTGACTACATCAAAACCAACAGCCACCTGCCTCTAAATCTCACCGACCTCGAAAGAATTAGCCACTACTCCGCCAGGCAGCTACAATACACATTCAAAGCAAAGCTGCATTGCAGCCCAATGCAGTTTATTAGAAATCAACGACTTTCTAATGCCATGGAGAAACTGCAAGTCAGGAGGCCCGGCGATACCGTCAGCAGCATCGCCCGCGAGTGTGGCTACACCAACAGCCAGCACTTCTCAAGAGATTTCCAAAAACGATTTGGAGTCTCTCCTTCCGCTGTTCTTCGGCACTCTCAAAGATAAACAAGCTGCGATTTGCCTCATAAGAGCAGGCGCAACACTGGACGCAACACTGATGGTTGCACTGCCGTCGAGCCACCGATCAGGGGCTGCAGACAGCGCAACGTGGTGCGATGGTGGCCAGGAAGTTTGGCCGTACGAGCCATCGCCACCCCGCACGAGCCCACCGCAGCCCTTCAGGAGCTGATCACCGTGGTGGCCCAGCTGCGGGATCCCGACGGCGGCTGCCCCTGGGATCTGGAGCAGACCCACCAGTCCCTTGTGCCCTACGTGCTCGAGGAAGCCCACGAGGTGGCCGATGCCATCCGCCATGGGGATGACGAGCACCTCAAGGAGGAACTCGGGGACCTCCTTCTGCAGGTGGTGCTGCATGGCCAGATCGCGAGCGAAGACGGACGCTTCGACCTCGGGGCGATTGCCCAGGGGATCAGTGAAAAATTGATCCGCCGCCATCCCCATGTCTTTGGAGAGGCCATCGCCGAAGACAGCGCTGCCGTGAAAGAAACCTGGGAAGCCATCAAGGCCAGCGAGAAGGGCGAAGCCCCGCCATCCGCCAGCCCCCTGAGTGATCGCCTGGCCGGCAAGGTTCGCGGTCAGCCCGCCCTAGCCGGAGCGATGACCATCTCCAAAAAAGCCGCCAAGGCCGGCTTCGAGTGGGATGACATGGACGGCGTCTGGGAAAAGGTGCACGAAGAGCTCGATGAGCTCAAGGAAGCGGTGGCCTCGGGCGACAAGGCCCACGCCCAGGAGGAACTCGGGGATGTGCTGTTCACCCTGGTGAACGTGGCCCGCTGGTGCGGGATTGATCCCGAAACCGGTCTGGCCGGCACCAACAACCGTTTTCTGGATCGCTTCTCACGGGTCGAGGCCGCCCTTGGAGGTGACCTGCAGGGGCGCAGCATCCGCGAACTGGAAGGCCTCTGGCAGCAGGCCAAGGCCCAGATCCGCCGCGAGCAACAGGGCGCGGTCTGAAGCCAAAACCCTTTCTAGCTTGAGGATCCCGCGCTAAGCCCCGATGGGTTTTCGCTACCTCGATCGCCTCGCCAGCCCTGAACAAATCCAAGGCTTTCTTGGGCTGATGGACCTGGCGGCCGGTGGCGCTGAATCGGCTCAGAACGTGTTTGAACTGTCCCGCAGGCTGCAGGACTCGCGCCCGATGCAGCTCTGCCGCAAGCGCCTAGCCCGGGACCCTGCTGCCGAGGCACTGATCCAACAACGGCAGTTGAGTGGTCCGTACGACGCAGGCGCGCTCAAAGCCCTACCGAAGGGAAGCCTCGGCCACACCTACGCCACGGTGCTGGAGGCGTTGGGCTACGACATCAACTTTTTCCCTAAGCCCAGCTTCTTCGGGAACCTCGAAACCGACGCGGACTACATCAATTACAGGGTCTACGCGACCCATGACCTGCACCACATCCTCACGGGATTCAGCCTCGACAACTTCGGCGAACTGGGGGTCATCAGCGTCAGCGTGGCCCAGTTCTCCCACCCGGGCCTGGCCTTCACCGATCTGATGGTTCTGCTGCTGAATTGGTTCCACGACGACACTCCTCTCGAGGAACTCGCCACCGACATGGAGCGGGCCCACCACACCGCGGCCTATGCCTTTGGTCGCATCAGTGAAGGCCTGGAAATGGGACTGGCCGCGAAACCCCTCTTTGCTCAACCCTGGGAACAGCTGATGGAGCGCAACCTCGAGGAACTGCGCCAGGAGCTGCAGATCGAAGCCGTCACCAGCGGCCCTTGGAGCTGGTACACCCGTCCTGATCTGATCCACGCCCTGGAGACCTAGGGGCAGCGGTGCGCAAACCTGGAGAAACCAAGCTCCTCGCCCATGGCCGACAGTGCCGCTCCCGCTCCAACCCCCGGCTGGCCCCTCTCCAGCTCGGGCTGGGTGGACGAGATTTTTGACGGTGTCCGCTATGGCCTCGCCGGAAGGGTGATTGCCGAGCAGCAATCTCCCTTCCAGACGGTCACGATCATCGAGAGCGAGCGCTACGGCAAAGGCCTGCTGCTCGATGGCTGCTGGATGACCGCCGAGCGCCAGGAGCGGCACTACCACGAAGCGATCGTGCATCCGGCCCTCTGCAGCGCCGCCTCGATCGAACGGGTGCTGGTGATCGGCGGCGGTGATGGAGGAACCGCCCGCGAGTGCCTGCGCCACGCCGGCGTGCAGCACCTCGACATGGTGGAGATCGATGGGCTGGTGGTGGAGTGGAGCCAGAAACACCTGCCTTCCATCGGCGGAGGTTGCTGGAGCGATCCCCGCTTCCAGCTCACCGTGGGCGACGGCATCGCCTGGGCCGCCAACGCCGCTGACGCCAGTTACGACGTGGTGATCGTGGATGGCTCCGATCCAGCCGGCCCAGCGGAAGGTCTGTTCAACCGGGCCTTCTTCGAGCAGTGCCGCCGCATCCTCAAGCCGGGTGGTGTGTTCGCCACCCAAAGCGAATCGCCCGAAGCCTTCCGCCAGGTGCACATCGACACCGTCAAGGTGATCCGCGAGGTGTTCGGCCACGCCGATCCGATGTATGGCTGGGTGCCGATGTATCCGAGCGGGTGGTGGAGCTGGACCTTCGCCGCCCTCGACGGCCGCCGGTATCTGGAGCCGGATCCCTCCCGTGCCTCGGCCGTGGTCGAGGGCTGTGAGATCTGGAGCCCCCGCTGGCAGCGGGGCGCCTTCGACGCCATCCCCATCGCGATCGAGCGAGCCCTCAACGCCTAAGGGCCGAGCGAGCGCGCCTCAGTAAGCCACGGTGCCGCTGGCCCGTTGCTCCCGTAGGCGCTCGTGCTGCTGGGCGATCAACTGCACCGCCAGGGTGGGGTGGTTGTGGAGAAGGTTCAGGAAGCGAAGGCGATCCAGACGCACCAGCTCAACGGGGGTACTGGCAATCGCCTCGTTACGGAAGACGCCATCTTTCCAAACGATGTCTTCGTAGCTGAACAACTCTCCCGGGCGTACGCAAAGCTTGTCGCCCGCCTGGTTGATCACCTCAACGATGCCGCGCCGCACGCCAAAAATGACATTGGCGGCTTGACCACGACTGAAGATCGAGGCTCCAGAAGGGAAGGAGATGGTTTCGCTGTCCACCTGAGCGGACATCAACTCAACCGGCGTACCCAGGGTCGTTGCAACCATCGACCTCAACCCTCCCCAGTGCCTAGCGCTGCTTAGAGCTCAGCTTGGCACTTTTAAAGAGAAACAAAAGGACGCGTGGACGACAACCTCGAACGATCTGCAAAAGCTGCGGATTTGCTTCAGCTTTCCAGGACATCGCTGAGAGCGAGCTGACGGTCTCCCTGCCGGGGCTCCAATGCACTGGTATCTCCCATCACCGGCAGCCGCGGTGGCCGGGCGGTCCAGTGGTGGCACCACAACTCGGTAGCCAGCTCCTGGTGAATCGGTAATTTGCGCAGCCGGCACCAGCCCATCTCCACCCCGGTGGGGGGAGAGCAATGGCGGCAACTACGGCAACAGGGTCGGGCGCCCATGGGTTGGGCCTCTGGGTCGCCAAAACTAATCACGCCTTGAAGGGATGACCAGCGGCCCCGGCAAAGCTGCGGGTTCTCTTCGGCTTGTGCACAGACCGAATCTCCATAGGATCAACGGCCAGTGGATCGCTGAGCCCCGATGGCCGCTACGCCAGCCCTGCAGCGCACCCCTCTCTACAAGGCTGCCGTCCAGGCCGGAGGTCGGATGGTGCCGTTTGCCGGCTGGGAAATGGCCGTGCAGTTCAGCGGCCTGGTGGATGAGCACCAGGCGGTGCGCCATCACTGCGGCCTGTTCGACATTTCCCATATGGGAGTGCTGCAACTGCGGGGCTCCGGCGTCAAAGACGCCATGCAGACCCTGGTGCCCAGCGATCTGTTCCGCATTGGCCCCGGCGAAGCCTGCTATTCGGTTCTGCTCAATGAGCAGGGCGGGATCCGCGATGACCTGATCATTTACGACCGCGGCTGGCTTGAGGCTGAGCAAACCCACGAGCTGGTGCTGGTGATCAACGCTGCCTGCGCCGAAGCCGACACCGCCTGGATTCGCAGCCAGCTGGAGCCCCAGGGGGTGACGGTGGTCGATCGCAAAGGATCAGGCACGCTGTTGGCCCTTCAGGGTCCCGAGGCTCCTGCCCTGTTGGAGAGCCTGTGCGGCTGCTCCCTGGCGGGCCTGCCACGGTTCGGCCATCGCGATCTCCAGCTCGAGGGGATTGGGGAGGCTTTCGTTGGCCGCACGGGTTACACCGGTGAAGACGGCTTTGAACTGCTGCTATCGGCTGAAGCGGGAGAACGCTTCTGGATCACCTGCCTCGAGAAAGGGGTCAAGCCCTGCGGCCTGGGGGCCCGCGACACCCTGCGTCTTGAAGCGGCCATGCATCTGTTCGGCAGCGATATGGATGCCAGCACCAGCCCCTTGGAGGCGAGCCTCGGCTGGTTGGTCCATCTGGAGATGCCCAAGCCGTTCATCGGCCGGGAGGCCCTGGAACAGCAAACAGCTGAAGGGGTGACCCGCAAGCTGGTGGGCCTGAAGCTCCAGGGCCGGGCCATCCCCCGCCATGACTATCCCGTGCTCCACAACGGAGCGGTGGTGGGCACGGTGACCAGCGGCACCTGGTCTCCCAGCCTGCAGGCGGGCATCGCCCTGGCCAGCGTGAGCAGCAGCTGCGCAGCCATCGGCACCGAGCTGGCGGTGGAGATCCGCGGCAAAGCAGAACCGGCTCAGGTGGTGCGCCGGCCCTTCTACCGGCGCTGAAGCGCCGGGTGGGACAATCGCCGATTGCGTTCCCACCTCAGCATGCGCAGCCACGGATGCGGCGACCTGCGCCAAGACGCCACCGGCCAGGCCGTGCAGCTGTGCGGCTGGGTAGACCGGAGCCGTGATCACGGCGGTGTGATCTTCGTCGACCTGCGCGACCGCAGCGGCACCGTGCAGATCACGGTGGACCCCGACAACGGCGCTGAGATGTTCGCCGTGGCCGAACACCTGCGCAACGAAACGGTGATCCAGGTGGAGGGCAAGGTGCGCCAGCGCCCCGCCGATGCCATCAACGAGAAGCTGTCCACCGGTCAGATCGAAGTGCTGGCGAGCGGCATCACGGTGCTCAACAGCGTGAAGGGCAACCTCCCGTTCGCGGTGTCGGTGCACGACGAGGAGAACACCCGCGAGGAGCTGCGGCTGCGCCACCGCTACCTCGATCTGCGCCGCGAGCGCATGAACGGCAACCTGCGCCTGCGGGCGCAGACCATCCAGGCCGCCCGCCGCTTCCTTGAAGACCAGGGCTTCATCGAGGTGGAAACCCCGGTGCTCACCCGCTCCACCCCGGAAGGCGCCCGCGACTACCTGGTGCCCTCGCGGGTGTGCGGGGGTGAGTGGTTCGCTCTGCCCCAGTCGCCCCAGCTGTTCAAGCAGCTGCTGATGGTGGGCGGCATCGAGCGCTACTACCAGGTGGCCCGCTGCTTCCGCGACGAAGACCTGCGCGCCGATCGCCAGCCGGAATTCACCCAGCTGGACATCGAGATGAGCTTCATGGATCAGGAGCAGATCCTCGAGCTCAACGAAGCCCTGATCGCCTCCATCTGGAAGAGCGTGAAGGGCGTGGAGCTGCCGCGCCCCTTCCCGCGCCTCACCTGGCATGACGCCATGGAGCGCTACGGCACCGACCGCCCCGACACCCGCTACGGCATGGAGCTCACCAACGTGAGCGATCTGGTGGCCGACATGGGCTTCAAGGTGTTTTCAGGCGCCGTGGCCGCTGGCGGCTCTGTGAAGTGCATCGCCGTGCCCGGCGGCAACGAGGCCGTGAGCAATGTGCGGATCAAGCCCGGCGGTGATGTGTTCGGCGAGGCCCAGAAAGCCGGTGCCGGCGGTCTGGCCTTCATCCGCGTGCGCGAGGGCGGCGAGATCGACACGATCGGCGCCATCAAAGACAACCTCTCCGAAGAGAAGAAAGCTGAGCTGCTGGCCCGCACCGGCGCGGAGCCAGGCAGCTTGATCCTGTTCGGCGCCGGCGATACCGCCACAGTGAACAAAGCCCTCGATCGCGTGCGCCAGTACCTGGCCCGCGAGCTCGGGATGGTGAAGCCCGACAGCGAGAACGACAGCTGGAACTTCCTCTGGGTGGTGGACTTCCCGATGTTCGAGTTCAACGCCGACGAGAACCGCTACGAGGCGCTGCACCACCCCTTCTGCGCTCCCAACACCACAGACCTCGGCAGCGACCCCGCCGCCTGGGCTGACACCCTTCCCGGCGCCCGCGCCCAGGCCTACGACCTGGTGCTCAACGGCCTGGAGCTGGGCGGCGGATCCCTGCGCATCCACGATTCAGCCCTGCAGCGCCAGGTGCTCCAGACCGTGGGTCTGCCCTTGGAAGAGGCCAACCAGCAGTTCGGCTTCCTGATGGAGGCGCTCGACATGGGCGCCCCGCCCCACGGCGGCCTGGCCTTCGGCATCGACCGGATGGTGATGCTGCTGGCGGGCGAGGAATCGATCCGCGACACCATCGCCTTCCCCAAGACCCAGCAGGCCCGCTGCCTGATGACCGGCGCACCCGGCGGTGTAGCCGACAAACAACTCGAGGAGCTGCACGTGGCCAGCACCTGGGTCGAGGAAGAGGAGTAACCGGCCGAAGCCCAGAACCCGAACAGAAACCCTTGGTTTTGGCCTGAGTCTCGCCTGAGACCCGATGGTGGATGGTGGCATCTGCCATCGGCCTATGGCCAAGGGTCCTCCCCGTCCAGCCTCCAGCTCTGGCAGCCGGCGCAGCAGCAGTGACCTGGTGCGCCTCTACCTGCAGGACATCGGCCGCGTTGATCTGCTCAGCCATGAGGAGGAGCTCACCCTGGCGCGCCTGGTGCAGCGCCGGGAAGCCCTCCTGCAGGAGCGGTGTCGCCTGGCGCAGCACTCCCCTGATCTGCAGCAACTGGTGGATCTGGAGCTCAACCGCCAGCAGCTGGCCTCTCACCTGGGCCATTGGCCGAGCCAGCAGCTCTGGGCCGAACACAGCCAGCGCCCGATCCAGGAGCTGCGGGAGGCCATGCGCCTGGGCCATGAGGCCTGGGCGGAGCGCTCAGGTCTTGGCATCGCAGAACTGAAGCAAGCGCTGCATCAGGGCCGCCGCGCCCGCGACCGGATGATCCAGGCCAACCTGCGCCTGGTGGTGGCGGTCGCCAAGAAATACCAGCAGCGGGGCATGGAGCTGCTCGATCTGGTGCAGGAGGGCACCCTTGGCCTGGAGAGGGCGGTCGAGAAATATGACCCCACCCGCGGCTTCCGCTTCAGCACCTACGCCTACTGGTGGATTCGCCAGGGCATCACCCGCGCCATCGCCACCCAGAGCCGCACGATCCGGCTGCCGGTGCACGTGACCGAGAAGCTCAACCGCATCAAAAAGGCCCAGCGCCAAATCGCCACAGAACATGGCCGCCTGGCCTCCGTGGCCGATCTGTCGCGGGAGCTGGGGCTCAGCGAAGAGGTGATCCGTCTCACCCTGATGCGGGTGCCGCGCTCGGTTTCTTTGGACACCCGCGTGGGCCGCGATCAGGACACGGAACTGGGGGATCTACTGGAAGATGCCCACGCCACCCCGGAGCAGGCCCTCACCCGAGCCCAGCTGCATGACGACCTCGAAGCTCTGCTCGAGGAGCTCACCAGCCGGGAAGCCGAAGTGATCCGCTTGCGATTCGGCCTGGACGACGACACCCCCCAGACCCTCTCTCAGATCGGCGAAGACCTGCACCTGTCCAGGGAGCGGGTGCGGCAGATCGAAACCCGCGCCCTGCTGAAGCTGCGCCAACCTCAGCGGCGCTGCCGCGTGCACGACTACCTCGTCAACATCGACACCGACACCACGCCATGACCATCTCCGCACCTCCGATCGACATCGGCATTCCCGACGGTCAACGGGCCCAGATCGCCGCAGGGCTGGGCAGGGTTCTGGCCGACAGCACCGTGCTCTACGCCAAGACCCACGGCTTCCACTGGAACGTGACCGGGCCGATGTTCAACACGCTCCATCTGATGTTCATGGAGCAGTACACCGAGCTCTGGACGGCGCTCGATGCGATCGCGGAGCGCATCCGCGCCCTCGGCCATCCCGCGCCCTTCGGAGGCAGCACCTACGGCGGGCTCTCCTCGATTCCTGAGAGCCAAGGCATTCCCAAGGCGCTCGAAATGGTGCATGAGTTGGTGCAGGGGCATGAGGCCGTGGCCCGCACGATTCGCAGCGTGTTCAGCCTGGCGGAGGAGGCCAACGACCAACCAACCGCCGATCTACTCACCCAGCGTCTGCAGATCCACGAGAAGACCGCCTGGATGCTGCGCAGCCTCCTGGATCAGTAAGCCAAACCCGGCTCAGCAGGGCTGGAACCGGCCGGTAAATTGAAGGGTCGCTTGCGGTGCCATGGCCAAATTCGTCTTCGTGACCGGTGGCGTGGTGTCGAGCATCGGCAAAGGGATCGTGGCCGCCAGCTTGGGGCGCCTGCTCAAGAGCCGGGGCTATAGCGTTTCGATCCTCAAGCTCGATCCGTATCTGAACGTGGACCCGGGCACGATGAGCCCGTACCAGCACGGTGAGGTGTTCGTCACCGAAGACGGCGCCGAGACCGACCTCGACCTGGGTCACTACGAGCGCTTCACCGACACGGCGATGTCACGCCTGAACAGCGTGACCACCGGCTCGATCTACCAGTCGGTCATTAATAAAGAGCGCCGTGGTGATTACAACGGCGGCACCGTGCAGGTGATCCCCCACATCACCGGGGAGATCCGCGAACGCATTCACCGTGTGGCCGCCAACAGCGGTGCCGATGTGGTGATCACCGAGATCGGCGGCACCGTGGGCGACATCGAATCGCTGCCGTTCCTCGAAGCGATCCGTGAATTCCGGGGCGACGTGGGCCGCAACGACACGGCCTACGTGCACGTGACCCTGCTGCCCTTCATCGGCACCTCCGGGGAGCTCAAAACCAAGCCCACCCAGCACTCGGTCAAGGAGCTTCGCTCGATCGGCATCCAGCCCGATGTGCTGGTGTGTCGCAGCGACAGGCCGATCTCCGAGGAGCTCAAGGCGAAGATCGGCGGTTTCTGCGGCGTGCCCAAGCGGGCGGTGATCCCGGCCCTTGATGCCGACAGCATCTATGCCGTGCCGATCACGCTCGAGCAGGAAGGCCTCTGCCGCGAAGTGCTCGACCTGCTGGGCTTGACCGATCACGACAGCGACATGGCCCTTTGGGCCGAAATGGTGGCGAAGCTGCGCAACCCCGGTGCCGCCGTGAAGGTGGCTCTGGTGGGCAAATACGTGCAGCTCAACGACGCCTACCTCTCAGTGGTGGAGGCCCTGCGCCACGCCTGCATCGACCTCGGCGCCGGCCTGGATCTGCACTGGATCTGTGCGGAGCAGATCGAGGAACAGGGGGCCGATGCGCTGCTGCGGGGCATGGATGCGGTGGTGGTGCCCGGCGGCTTTGGCAACCGGGGCGTGGATGGCAAGGTGGCCGCGATCCGCTGGGCCCGTGAGCAGCGGGTGCCCTTCCTGGGCCTGTGCCTGGGCATGCAATGCGCTGTGATCGAGTGGGCCCGCAACCAAGCCGGCCTCACCGGCGCCACCAGCGCCGAGCTCGATGCCGACACAGCCCATCCGGTGATTCACCTGCTGCCCGAACAGCAAGACGTGGTGGATCTCGGCGGCACGATGCGCCTGGGGGTCTATCCCTGCCGCGTCGCCCCGGGCACCCTCGCCCACCGGCTCTACGCCGATGAGGTGGTCTACGAGCGCCACCGCCATCGCTATGAGTTCAACAACGCCTACCGCAACCTCTTCCTGGAATCGGGCTACGAGATCAGCGGCACCTCCCCCGATGGCCGCCTGGTGGAGTTGATCGAGCTGAAGAACCACCCCTTCTTCACCGCCTGCCAATACCACCCCGAATTCCTCTCCCGCCCTGGCCGGCCCCACCCCCTGTTCCGCGGTCTGATCGAAGCCGCACAACAGCGTCTTCCCTCCAGCCCCAGCGAAGCGATCGGGCAGAGCCTGAGCCGTTCGGCATGAGCATCCAGGAGCCAGCAGGCTCCTGCACCCTGCCGGTTGTGGAAACCTTCCACTCCCTTCAGGGCGAAGGGATGCATGCCGGCCGCAGCGCCCTGTTCATTCGCCTGGGGGGCTGCCAGGTGGGCTGCAGCTGGTGCGACACCAAGCACTCCTGGCCGCAGGAGGTGCACCCCCAGCGCACGCTGAAGGACCTGGCTGCCGAGGCCGAAGCGGCGGCCGCAGAGGGCGCCGCCTTCGTGGTGATCACGGGCGGTGAACCGCTCGAGCACAACCTTGATGCCCTCTGCACTGCGTTGCGCCCCGTGGGTCTGCCCCTGCATCTGGAGACCAGTGGCGTGAACGCGCTAAGCGGAACATTCGAGTGGATCACCCTCTCGCCGAAGCCCCATCGCCCGCCGACGGCTCAGGCCCTCAGTGCCTGCCAGGAGCTGAAACTGGTGGTGCATCAAGCCAGCGATCTGGCGTTCGCAGAAGCACAAGCTGATCAAGCGTCTGCCCAGCGAGCGCCGGATCAGCCGCCTCCGGTTCTGCTCCTCCAACCCGGCTGGCAGAGCGCGGCCGGCCAGCAACTGGCCATTGACTACGTGCGCAGCCATCCCGAGTGGCGCCTGAGCCTGCAAACCCACAAGTGGCTCGGGGTGCGCTGAAGCCACTGGGCATCATGGAGCTGGAGCCCGAATCCTCTGCCTTGCCCACAGCCATCGCCCTGCTCTCCGGCGGACTGGATTCCGCCACCGCCGCTGCCATGGCCCAGGAAGCGGGCTACCGCGTGATCGGACTGTCGTTTGACTACGGGCAACGGCATCGCCGCGAACTGAAGGCCGCCGCCGCCGTGGCGGAGGCCCTGCAACTGGCCGAGCACCAGACCATCGCCGTGAACCTGGCGGCCTGGGGCGGCTCAGCCCTCACTGATGAGCGGATGGCCGTGCCCAGCGAAGGCGTTCAGGAGGGGGTGATCCCCTCCACCTATGTGCCGGGGCGCAACACCGTGTTCATCGCCATCGGCCTCAGCCTGGCCGAGGCCCGAGGCGCCGAGCGTCTGGTGCTGGGGGTCAACGCGGTGGACTACTCCGGTTATCCCGACTGCCGCCCTGACTACCTGGGGGCCTTTCAACAACTGGCCGACCTGGCCAGCAAGGCGGGGCGCGAAGGGCATGGCACCCAGCTCTGGGCACCGCTGGTGAGCTGGAGCAAAACACGCATCGTGCAGGAAGCCCTGCGGCTCGGCGTCCCCATCGCCGATACCTGGAGCTGTTACAGCGGCGGCGAGCAGCCCTGCGGAGTCTGCGACAGCTGCCGCATCCGCGATGCCGCCCTGCGGGAAGCCGGCCGGGCCGATCTGGCCACGGCCTGATGCAGCCCACCCGCCTGCCTCTGCCCTGGCGCGAGCCGGTTCTGCTGGCCCAACAACTCCAGCAGAGATGGGGCAGCGATGGTCTGATCTGGCTTGATGGTGATGGCAGCTCCCTCGGCCGTTGGGTCACCCTGGCCGCCGATCCGCTCGAGCAGATCTGCTGCCGCGGCGATCGCAATCCCTTTGATCAGCTGCGCCAGTTGGGCCCCGGTCACTGGTGTGGCTGGCTGAGCTACGAAGCCGCCAGCTGGGTGGAACCCGGCAACCCCTGGCACAGCGATGACCTCGCCCAGCTCTGGATCGCCCGCCATGACCCCCTGTTCCGTTTCGATCTGGTGGAGCGTCAGCTCTGGCTCGAAGGGCACGACCGCGCTCGCCTGCGAGCGGTCTCAGGCTGGTTCCACGCCTCAGCGGAGCCCAGCGCCACCCCGCTGGAAGGAATCCCTCGCTCCCAATGGCACTGGCACACCAGCCGGGAGGACTACGCCGCAGGGGTGGAGCGCATTCGCGAGTGGATCGCGGCGGGAGACATCTTTCAGGCGAACCTCACCGCCTGCTGCAGCACCGAACTGGGACAGCGCGCCGATCCCCTCACGCTGTTTCAACGCCTGAGGCAGCACTGTCCCGCCCCCTTTGCCGGATTGGTGGTCGCTGGGAAGAAGGCCACTGGGGAAGCTGTGATCTCCACTTCTCCGGAGCGCTTCCTCCAGGTGAGCGCCGACGGTCTGGTGGAAACCCGCCCGATCAAAGGAACCAGACCCAGGGCGAACAGTCCCGAGCTGGATGCTCGCCAGGCCGCTGAGCTGGTCTGCAGCGTGAAGGATCGGGCAGAAAACGTGATGATCGTCGACCTGCTGCGCAACGATCTGGGCCGGGTCTGCGAGAGCGGTTCGATCTCGGTGCCGCAACTGGTGGGTCTCGAGAGCTTTGCCCGCGTGCATCACCTCACCTCCGTGGTGACCGGCAAACTCAAGGCGACCCTCTCCTGGGTGGATCTGCTGGAAGCCTGCTGGCCGGGAGGCTCGATCACCGGAGCCCCGAAGCTGAGGGCTTGCCAGCGGCTGTTCGAACTGGAGCCCGTGGCACGGGGGCCCTACTGCGGCTCCCTGCTGCGCCTGGACTGGGATGGCAGCTTCGACAGCAGCATCCTCATTCGCACGGTGGTGCAGCGGGGTGCCCAGCTGCGGGCCCATGCGGGCTGCGGCATCGTGGCCGACTCCGATCCTGAAGCGGAAGCCCGCGAACTGGGCTGGAAGCTGAACCCCCTGCTGGAGGCCCTGGAATGAGTGCAGCACAGCTGGCCTGGATCGATGGGCAATGGGGGAGCCCGCAGCAGCTGCAGCTCCCTGTGCATGACCGCGGCTTGCTGCTGGCCGACGGGTTGTTCGAGACGATCCTGATCCTGAAGGGGGTGCCACAGCTGCTGGAGCCACACCTGGAGCGCTGGCGCCTCGGAGCCGATCTGCTGGGCATGGGAGCGCCGCCCACGCAAAACACAGTGTTGCCCCTGATCGAGGCCGGCCTGAAGCAGTCAGCCTGGCCCAGCGGCAACGGCAACCTGCGACTCAACTGGAGCTGTGGTGACAGCACAGGTCGCGGTATCGATCGCCCGATCAGCGCGGGGCAAGAGCGCTTCTGGTTGCAACTCAACTCCGGCGAACCGCAGTTCGGCAGCATCAGCACACTCATCAGTCGCCATGAGCGGCGCAACGCCTCCAGCCAGCTGAGTCGATGCAAGACCTTCGCCTACGGACAAGCGATCCAGGCGCGCCGCGAAGCCCGGCTCGGGGGCGCCGATGACGCCCTTCTGCTGAGCACCAGCGGCGAGCTCTGTTGCGGCAGTGTCGCCAATCTGCTGGTGCACCGCCGCGGCCAATGGCTCACGCCGCCGCTGAGCAGTGGCTGCCTGCCCGGGGTGATGCGCGCTCAACTCCTCGTTCGCGGCCTAGCGCGCGAGCAGCAGCTGGCCCCCGAGCCGGAACCCGGAGACCAGTGGCTGCTGATCAACAGCCTCAGCTGCCGGCCCGTGCTGTCCGTTGATGGAGCAGCACTGAAGGCTTGGCCTGAGCCTGAAGCGCTCTGGCGCAGCCTGCTTTAGTTGCAGCCCTGCACCGAGATGCGATAGGTGAAACCGGTGGCCGCCTGGTCGGCGGTGGCGCCCACCTTGAAATTCACCTGACTCACGGTTTTACCGGGCACCGACTGCACAACCCACTGCCGACCGGTACCGGTCTGGGGGGCATAGGAATCGTTGATCACCTGCAGGTTGGATCCATCGGTGAACTTGAGATAGCCCTGGATCGGATAGGTGGCACTCACTGAGGAGTTCGCCGTAAAGAACAGCTTGTAGGAGCTGTAGGGCTGGGTCACAAAAAAGTCGGTGTTCCAGTTCGGCCGGCTGAAGGGCAGCGGATTACCGGGACTGATCGTTTTGGTGACGATGTTGGTCACCCCATCACCACCCACGGGCGCCAGGAATTGGCAGGCGGCGTTCACAGGAGAAGCCGCGATGAGGGAAGCAGCACCGATGAGCAGGCCCATGCCCCCTTGAAGCAGACGCACCATGAAAAAACAGGTTGACCATCCCGCTTTAGCTAGAGCTGCCCAGGATGGGAAGTGAGGCACCCTGCGCAGCGGCCCGATGGATCCGGCAACTCCAGGCTTGCGGCGCAGCCTTGGCCTGCGCAGCCTGACCCTGGCCGTGGTCACCAGCACGATCGGCTCCGGCTGGCTATTCGCCCCCTTCTATGCCGCCCGTAGCGCCGGGCCCGCCAGCCTGCTGGCCTGGGTGGCAGGGGGCGTGATGGCCTTTGGCCTGGCTCTGGTTTTTGCAGAACTGGGGGCCCTGGTGCCCAGCTCCGGAGCCCTGGCCCAAATTCCTCTGCTGAGCCACGGCCGCCTTGCTGGCTTCATCGGCGGCTGGTGCGCCTGGATCGCCTACCTCGCCCTGCCCACGATCGAGGTGCTGGCGATGATCGACTACCTGGCCAGCGATCTCCCCTGGCTCACGACCGATGCGGGGCAAGGCCAGGTGCTGAGCCTGGCGGGCCTGGCGGTAGCGAGCCTGCTGCTGGTGCTGATGACCTGGATCAATCTGGCGGGCGTGCGCTGGCTGGCCCGCTGGATCGACTGCCTCACCAGCTGGAAGCTGCTGGTGCCCCTGCTGATCTCGATCACCCTGATGGTCACGGCAGGGCAGTGGGGCAACCTGCGGGTTGCCCCAGCCGAGATCCCCCTCACTGGAGTGCTGGAGGCGATCGGCAGCGGGGGAATCCTGTTCAGCCTGCTGGGCTTTCGAACGGCGATGGACCTGGCCGGGGAAGCCCGCAATCCCCAACGCAACGTGCCCCTGGCGATGGGGATGGGCCTGGGAGTGTCCCTAGCGATCTATCTGCTCTTGCAGCTCTCGTTTCTGGTGGCCGTGCCCAGCACCAGCCTCAGCCAGGGCTGGGGGCAGCTGCACCTGGCAGCCCACGGCGGCCCCTTGGCCGCGATTGCGATGGGGATGGGGTTGACCTGGGTGGTGGGGCTGCTGCTCAGCGACGCCGTGATCTCCCCCGGGGCCACCGCCATGACCTACCTCGGCGTCTCGGCGCGGGTGGGCTGGATGATGGGCCGCTTGCAGATGCTGCCTGCGGGGATGGGGCAGCTCAATCGTCAGTCGGTGCCGAGCACGGCCCTGCTCTGGAGCCTGGTGCTCGGGGTGGTGATGCTGATGGCCGGCCCCAGCTGGCAGCAGGTCGTGAGCTTTCTGACCGCCACGTTGGTGATGGCCCTGGCGGTGGGTCCCGTCAGCCTGATGGCCCTGCGCCAGCAACTGCCCCACACCCCCCGCGCCTTTGCACTGCCGTGGGCCTCCGTGCTCTGCCCGATCACATTCATGGCGGCCAGCTGGGCGGTGATCTGGTGCGGTCGCGCCGCCTTGGAAGGAGCCGTTCCCTTGGTGCTGCTGCCCGCGCTGGCCTTTGAACTGCTGCAACGGCGACGGGGACGCGAGCTGGATGCCCCCCATGGGCGCTGGTGGTTCGTCTACCTGCTGGGCCTGCTCGCCCTCGGCGAGCTGAGCGGCCCCGGACGCTGGATCCCCGGTGGTGAGATCAGCCAATTGCTGCTGGTGGGGAGCTTTGCCCTGGTGATCTTTCCGTTCGCGGTGGCCTCTCGCCTGGAGCAGGTCTCTCCCCACGCCCAGGTGAGCACTTAACGGAACACCTGATTGGCGCGCTTCAGCAAGGGTTCCGGCAGGGTCACCCCGATTGCCTTGGCCGTGCCCTGACTGAGCAGCAGGTCGGTCTTTTTCAGCGGTTCAAAGGCCATCGCCGCGGGTGATTCACCCTTCAAGACACGCACCGCCAAAGCACCAGCGGCCATGCCGTCGTCTTGATAGTTCCAACCGATCACCGCGAGGCACCCGGGCAACTCAATGTCGGGGGGATCCACCGAATACACGGGAATGCGGTGTTCCAGACCGACCCGACAGATCGAGGAGAAGGCCTGAATCGTGGCGTAATCGCCGATCTTCACGAAAGCCTCCACCTGTTTGGCCGCGAGCGTTTTGGCGGCCTGCAACACCTCTCCGGAATTGGCCACAGACTGCTCTAGCAGCTGCAAACCGCGCTGGGATGCCTCGCGGCGCAGGATCTTGGCCTCGTAATCGGAGTTGGGCTCCCCGGGATTGAAGATCAAACCCACTGTTTTGATCGCTGGGTTGATCTCCTGGGCGAGATCCAGTTCCTTGCCCACGGGGTTGGTGCCCACGGTGCCCACCACGTTGGGGCGGTGCTGTCCCACGCCACCAGGCGGCGTGCCCGCGCCGGCCCCCCAGGGGTTGGAGCAGTAACAGAACACCACCGGAACGGAGACAGGCATCACCTTCATGGCGGCCTGCAGGGGGGGTGTGCCGATGGCCACCACCATGTCGACCCCATCGCTGAGGAACTGCTTCATCACCAAGGTGGTGTTGGGCAGTTCCGCCGCAGCGTCCTTGCGTAGGAAGGTCACCGTCTCGCCATCGCGATAACCCGCCGCGGCCAAGGCCTGCTCAAAGCCCTCGCGGGTCAAGTTTGGGGGTGGGGCATCCACCATCTGCAACATCCCGATCAGGGGGCCTTTGCGGCTGGAGGATCCACCCCAGCGTCCACAGGCCGCCAGCAGGAGAGCACTGCTCAAGCCCGCACTACCCAGGGCAAGAACGTCGCGGCGTCGCATCGTCATTCACCGCTCTCCGGACGTGCATCGACTCCGACGTTGCCATAAAAACCGCGTAAGTCATCGGGGCTGAAGCGCTCGCGCTCCTGCGCGCTCCAATCGCCGATCAGAGCACCGTCGTGCAGCATCAACAGACGATCGCCGTGATGCAGGGCCTGCGTGAGGCTGTGGGTCACCATCAGAGCGGTGGTCTGCAGTCGGCTCACCAAGCGATCGGTGAGGGCCATCACCTTGGCTTCAGCCCGGGGGTCAAGGGCGGCGGTGTGCTCATCGAGCAGGAGCAAACGTGGCTCCCCCAGGCTCGCCATCACCAGGGAGATGGTCTGGCGCTGGCCCCCGGAGAACTGAC
>VGPT01000032.1 GCA_016882485.1 Cyanobacteria bacterium M_surface_10_m1_298 | reverse complement strand
GGCAGCGTGAAACCGGATTGGAGGTGCTGCAGATCGAGCATCACGATCGTGGCCCACACCACCAGGCTGATCGCCCCGGCTGCTGCAGCAAAAACAGCGAAGTCCTTCAAGGCGATCCGAGCAACGCCCCCGAGCTTAGAGACGACTGCTGCGTCACTTGGTCGGGCAACCCTGGCGGGGAGTCAGAAAGAACAGCAGGTTGCACTGCAGGCGGGTGAGGTCATCGAGGGCGTGCTCCACATCCGCCCCAAAGCCAGAGCCTTCGCGCTGAGCGGTCGTGGACGCTGAACCAATCGGCGGCGGCAGCAACTCTGCCGCTCTGCCCATGGGAGCCGCCGTGAGCATCGCCCCCAGCAACAGTGCACCAGCAATGGTTTTCATGACCCTTCGCAGCCTCTAGTTCCTGCTTAGCCAGGAATCAGAGGGGCGTCAGCTCACAGCAAAAAACCCGCCCGCCGGAGCGGCGAGCGGGGCTGCAGTGGGATGGATTCCAAGGCGTGGGGATCGGAGGATCAGCCCACGCTCCAGACGCCACCGGCAATGTTCACCAGAGGGGCAACGATGCTGGTGCCGGCCAGGAACCAAGCGAAGGCGGCGCCACCGCAACCACCGAGCCAGAAACCGCTGGCGAATTCAGCCCAGCCGGCCTTGGTGAAGAGGTCTGCCGGGGGGTTATCGATGGTGGCGTCAGCGGGCTGCACGTTGGGGCCGCGACCGGCGGTGCCGTAGATCGACAGGCACACGGTCAGGATCGACACCAGACCAACGGTGGCCAGCAGACCAGCGGTGCTCGCGTAGTCGGTGTTGCGCAGGGGGCCGCAGATCGCGAAGGGGCCGTAGAGGAAGAAGCCATGGGCCATGCCCACTTCCAGACCGCGACGGTTGGGAGAGAGGGACGGGCGATAGGCCGGCAGCGCGTTCAGGAAGGCGCGGCTGAAATAGCTGCTGTTGACGGGAGTGGCCAGATTGCCGACGCAAGGGTCGGCCACGGGGGTCACGGTCATCGGTTGGAGGAAGGTGGTTGGCGGCGATGAAGCGGCGACAGCTCAGTCGCGGGCTTCGATCACGTTGAACAGCAGGGCCATGGCCACCGCAGGAGCCAGGATCCCGACAAGGGGCACGAACACCGAGGGCATCCAGGCGGCGACGAAGTCTCCGGTCATCAGCGTGGGCCAATACAGCTACCGTTCGGCACTGTAAGGAGCCCTTCTGGAACTGCCGAATGGCGCTTCCAGGGGCGAAATAAAAATTCAGACCACCCCCATGACACAGGCCCTCTCTGGTGCCGCAATCGCCATCGTGATTGCCGTCTTCTGGGTGCTGGGGCGCCCCAAGCGCACCATCCTGCGCTCCACGGACACCTCAGCGATCGCCGCCCTCAATCGCGGTCAGATGGAGCTGGTGATCCCAGCCGACGTGCGGCTGGAAACGCAACGCCAGGCACGGATTGCCGCTCTGCCCGCTCCCAGTGATCGGCGCGGCCGCCTTCAGCTGTTGCAGCAGCTGGAACACAGCTTCCTCAAGGGCGGTCTGGCCCGGAGGGAAGCGATGGAACTGTGCGTGGCCTGGGGGCACCGCGATGCCTTGCCCCTGATCCGCCGCGGCCTGCGCGATGCCGACAGCCAGGTAGCCCTGCTGGCGGCAGGCGCGATGGATAGCTTCCGTGGTCGCACCAGCCCTGCGCTTGCCGCAGCTCAGGCCGCCAAACCGCCCCGCAACGTTTCGCGGACCCGGTAGATCGGCCGGCCCTGACTCTCGTGATACGTGCGCATCTGCAGTTCTGAAAGCAAACCAAAGCAGAACAGCTGCACCCCAGTGATCAGGGCGAGCACCGCCACCAGCAGCAGAGGTCGTGTGCCGATCTGGGCCCCCCCAAGCTTCACCGCCAGCAGGTAGGCGCTCAGCACGGCCCCGACCGCCATGGCGCTGATGCCCCCGAAGCCGAACACATACATCGGCCGGGTGAGGAAGCGCTTCATGAACCACACGGTGAACAGATCCATCAGCACCCGGAAGGTGCGATCAATCCCGTATTTGCTCTGCCCGAACTGCCGGGCGTTGTGGTTCACCTTCACCTCCGCGATGCGGGCCCCCTCGATGAAGGCCAGAGCCGGCAGGAAGCGATGCAGCTCCCCGTAGAGGTTCATGTCTTCCACCAGCTCCCGCCGATAGGCCTTGAGGGAGCATCCGTAGTCGTGCAGCTTGACCCCGGTGACCCGGGCGATGAGCCCGTTGGCGATCTTGCTCGGCAGCAAACGGCTCACGGCATGGTCTTGGCGCTGGTGCCTCCAGCCGCTCACCAGATCAAAGCCCTGCTCCAGCTGCTCCAGCAGCATCGGGATATCCGCCGGGTCGTTCTGCAGATCGCCATCGAGGGTGACGATCACACGCCCGGAACTGGCATCAAAACCGGCCGCCATGGCCGCCGTTTGTCCGTAGTTGCGGCGCAGCAGCACCGCCACCAGCTCAGGCACCGCCTGGGCCTGTTGCCGCAGCACATCCGCCGTACGATCGCTGGAACCGTCATCGACGAGCACCAGCTCAAACGGGCATCCCAGGGGGCGAAGGGAGGCAAGCAGGCGCTCCACCAACAGGGGCAGGCTCTCCTCTTCGTTGAAGAGGGGCACCACCACCGACAGTTCAGGCATGCCGCGAACCTAGGCGAGGGTTGTGCCGTCGTGGCAGCGCACCACCCGGCCGGCTCCGCGTAGCTCCTGGCGGTAGTGCGTGCTCACGGGGTGATCGAGGTGGGCATCGAGCCCATCGATCCCCAGGCCATCGCGGCCATGCTGCCGCCCTGAGCTGTGCAGGTAGCGCCCGCCCCCCAGATGCAAGCCCACATGGGTGCAGCGCTGGGGTGTGCCGAAAAAGATCAGATCCCCCGGGCGCAGCAGGCCGTAGCAACCGGGAGCCACCGCCACGGGCTGACAGAAGCGCTCCTGCTGATACGCATCGCGGGGGATCCAGATGCCCACCGAAGCAAAGGCGCTCTGGGTGAAGCCCGAGCAATCGAAATCCGGCCCCAGGGTGCCGCCCCAGAGGTAGTGGTTGGGCTGGCTCTGGGCCTGCGCCCCGAACGCCAGCACGGCAGGGATCGCCTCTGCAATCGCCTCGGCATCCAGCAGACGCGGCCTCGGGGGGCTCACCGCGCGGGCATGGCCGAGTAGATCCTGAGGATCCAGCCAACCGGGGTAGCCATCCTCCAGCAGGCGCACCCGCAGCCGCCGGCCTGTCGGTTGTGCTTGGTTCAGCACCTCCAGGCAACGCTCCGCAGCGGCCTGGGTGGCCAGCCCCGGGCCTTGCCAATGGCTGTAGAGATTGAGCGGAGCGCAGAGGCGCCAGGTGCTGCCGCCATGCAGCAGCTCCAACGCCACCGGAGTGCCCTCAGACAATCTGCCTAATCTCGCCATTGCCCCCCTTGGCTGCGATGGCGTTCTACTGCCCGGATGGGGCGATGGCACAACAGCTCCAGGCGGCCATCGAGGCCCTGGAGGCCGAGGGTCGCCCGGGCTTGAGCGAGCAGCTGTCGGTGAGCTGGATTCGCTACGACAAGCCCCTGCGCCCCAGCGCTGGGCCGGTGGGCTCCGCCCCTGGTGCGAGCTGGCGTGGTGATCAACCCCGCTATCCCGCCAGCGTGGTGAAGCTGCTCTACCTGGTAGCCGCTGAAGCCTGGCTGCAGGGCCAGCTGATCGACGACAGCCCCGAGCTGCGCCGCGCACTGGCCGACATGATCCGCGACTCCAGCAACGACGCCACAGCTCTGGTGGTGGACCTGCTCACCGGCACCAGCAGCGGGCCCGAGCTGCCTGCTGAGGCCTTCCAGCGCTGGAGTGAACAGAGGCAACTGATCAATCACTGGTTTGCCTCCCTGGGCTGGCCCCAATGGGAGGGCTGCAACAGCTGCCAGAAAACCTGGGGGGATGGCCCCTACGGCCGGGAGCGGCAGTTCTATGGAGATCAGCTGGAGAACCGCAACCGCCTCTCCACCGACCTCACCGCCCGGGTGCTGCAGGCCGTGATGGCCGGCGACCTGGTGTCGCCACCGGCCTGCGCCCGGATGCAGGAGCTGCTCTACCGCAGCCTCGATCCCGCCGAGAGGGCCGCGGATCCGGAGAACCAGGTGGATGGCTTTCTCGGGGCTGGCCTGCCCGCCGATGCCCGCCTCTGGAGCAAAGCCGGCTGGATGAGCCAGGCCCGACACGACGCCGCCTACGTGGAAACCGAGGGCCATGCCCCGATGCTGTTGGTGGTGTTCAGCGAAGGGCCAGAGCGGGCCAGGGATGAAGCCCTGTTACCGGCACTCTGCCAACGCTTACTGCAGGCCTGAGGGGCTTCAGGCGGGATGGCTCCCAAACGGGAGCCGATTCAGAAACGGAGAGGGAGGGATTCGAACCCTCGACAGAAGTTGCCTCCTGTAACTCCTTAGCAGGGAGCCGCTTTCAACCACTCAGCCACCTCTCCAGCGGCCCGCAAAGCCTATCAGCCGTTGGTGCCCGGATCGCGCTGCTGGGGGAGCCTCGGCAGCCGATGTTTGAAGCCGCAAAGGATTTCCCAGGGAATCGTGCCGATCGGCTCACTCCAGGTCTGGGGATCAATCCGCTCGCCGTAGTCCTCCCCCAGGAGAGTGACCACACTGCCGGCCTCCAGGTGGGGGATATCCGTGGCATCGAGCACCATCTGATCCATCGTGATCGCCCCCACCTGCCGCAGGCGCTGGCCCTGGAAGAGCACCTCCAGGCGGTTGGAGAGCAGGCGGGGCACCCCATCGGCGTAGCCGATCCCCACCACCGCCAGGCGGCTGGCGCGCTGGGTGATGAAGCGGTGCCCGTAGCTGACCCCAACCCCCGCCGGCACCTCCCGGATCAGGCTGACCCGGGCGCGCACATGCATCGCCGGCTGCAGCGCAAGGCTCGATCCCAGGTGGGCAGCCGGGCGCTGCCCATAGAGGGCTAGGCCAACCCGCACCAGGTCGTAGTGCAGTTGCCGGGCCCGCAGGGTGCCGGCGGAGTTGGCCAGATGGCGGCAGCCGGGATCAATCCCCTGCCGCTGCAAGCCGCTGAGCACCTCGTCAAAGCGTTGCTGTTGCTGGCTGGTCAATGGGTCGAGGCCCGTGCCCGGGGCATCGGCATCAGCCAAGTGGGAATAGACCCCCCCAAGGCGCAGGGCATCCAGCCCGGAGAGGGCCTCCAGCAGGCGGGGGCCCTCCTGCCAAGGAGCCCCCAGGCGGGACATGCCGGTGTCGAGCTTGAGGTGGGCCACCATCTGGCGCCCGCTGCCGCTGGCCAGGTTCTGACAGAGCAGGGCCTCGCGCATGCCGCTGAGGGTGGGCATCAGCTGCCAGTGCAGGCAGGCCCGCAGCTCATCGGGGTGACTGAGATTGCCGAGCACCAACACCGGCTGATCCAGCCCCGCCTGGCGCAGCTCCAGCCCCTCCTGCAGGGTGGCCACCCCAAAGCAGCTGGCACCACCCGCCGCCGCCGAGCGCGCCACCGGCACCGCCCCATGGCCGTATCCATCGGCCTTGACCACCGCCATCAGCTCGCAGCCCGGGGTCAGGGCTCGTTGCA
Organism: Cyanobacteria bacterium M_surface_10_m1_298; assembly: GCA_016882485.1. Classification (GTDB taxonomy): domain Bacteria; phylum Cyanobacteriota; class Cyanobacteriia; order PCC-6307; family Cyanobiaceae; genus Vulcanococcus. The sequence continues at coordinate 13,727 of VGPT01000032.1, read as the reverse complement.
GGGCCCGGGCATTGGCTTCGATCGCCCGCTCATCCACCTCCACCCAGGCCCGCTGGCGCGGGTGGGGCTGAGGAGCCCATTCAGCGGAGAGGAGGCCTCCCGATGCAGCAGCAGACGAGGCTTCAGACATCCCCTTTCAGGCTACGTGGGCTACAGGACAGACCTGGAAGCTGGACCTAGCATGCCCCCAATTCCAGGAGCTGCCATACGGCGGCCCCCAGGCGGTGCTCCCATGGGCTCGGTTCTGGTTCTGAATGCGTCCTACGAGCCGCTGAACATCACCAGCTGGCGGCGGGCCTGCGTGATGGTGCTCAAGGGCAAGGCTGAAGGGCTGGAGCACCTGCCCGGCCGCCAACTGCGCCCGGGCCTGGCCCTGCCCACGGTGATCCGCCTGCGGCAGTTTGTGCGGGTGCCCTTCCGGCCCCTGCCCCTCACCCGCCGCAACGTGTTCCATCGCGATGGGCACCGCTGCCAATACTGCGGCAGCCAGAGCGAACGGCTCTCGATCGATCACGTGATCCCCCGCAGCCGCGGCGGCAGTCACAGCTGGGACAACGTGACCACGGCGTGCCTGCGTTGCAACGTGCACAAGGGCAATCGCACGCCCCGAGAAGCGGGGATGCCCCTGAGCCCTCCGCCGCGGCGTCCCCTCAGCGGGCCCCTTTTCGAGGCCCAACGTCAGATGGCCGCGGGCGATCACCAGGAATGGGCGAAATACGTGCTGGGTTGGGACGACATCCCCGACCAGCCAGCAGCGGCCTAGTCGAGCCCTGAGGCCTGCTGCGCCAGCTCCTCGAGCTGCCGGCGTTGATCGGCAGACACACAGGCCCCGATCAGTTCCGCCAACTGCCCCTGCAGCACGGGCTCCAGTGAGAAGTTGCGCCCCAGCCGGTGGTCTGTCGTGCGGTTGTCTTTGTAGTTGTAGGTGCGGATCTTCTCGCTGCGGTCACCGCTGCCCACCTGAGCCAGACGGGCAGAGCGCTCCTTGGCATTGGCCTCGGCCAGCTCCCGTTCGTAGAGCTTGGCCCGCAGGATCTCCATCGCCCGCTCCCGGTTCTGCAGCTGGGAGCGCTCCTGGGTGCAGAACACCCGGATCCCGGTGGGTTTGTGCAGCAGATCCACCGCCGTTTCCACCTTGTTCACGTTCTGTCCGCCGGCCCCACCGGAGCGGGCCGTGCTGATCTCCAAATCGCCAGGGTCGATCTGCACCTCCACCGGATCGGCCTCCGGCATCACCGCCACCGTGGCGGTGGAGGTGTGCACGCGGCCCTGGGATTCGGTGGCGGGCACCCGTTGCACCCGATGCACCCCCGCTTCGAACTTGAGCTGGCTGAACACGCTGTCGCCCTGAATCGCCAGGATCAGCTCCTTGTATCCCCCCAGTTCCGCTTCTGAGGCACTCACGGGCTGCACTTTCCAGCCCACGCTCTGGGCATAGCGCTCATACATCCGGGCCAGATCGCCGGCCCAGATCGCCGCTTCATCGCCCCCAGCTCCGGCGCGGATCTCGAGCATCACGCTGCGTTCATCGCGGGGATCGCGGGGCAGCAGCGCCAGGGTGAGCTCCTCCTCGATCGCCGCAATCCGGGTCGCGAGATCGGCGAGTTCCTCCTGCGCCAAGGCTTCCATCTCCTGATCGCCCCGGGCTTCCTTCAGCAGCGCCTTGGCGTCCTGCTCCTGCTGCCTCCACTGGCAAAGCTGGTCGTAGCCGCTGACCAGCGGCTCCAGGCGAGCACGCTCGCGGGCAATGGGCTCAAGCTGCGCGGGATTGGCCGCCACATCGGGGTCAGCCAACTGCCGCTCAAGCGTGTCGAATGTGGTGCGCGCCGCCTCGAGACGTTCACGCAGGAAGGAAGCGTCCATCAGGAGAGCTCAGGCCAGCAAAAAGCCGGACGCCCAAGAGCATCCGGCCCACCAATCACGCGTGTCACCCGAGGGGGTGATCCGATCAGGCCTTGGCAGCGGCTTCTGCCTTGGGTTCTGCCTTGGCAGCATCGGCAGCGGCGCTGCCCATGCCGTATTTGCGCATGAAGCGATCCACACGACCTTCGGTGTCCAGGATTTTCTGGGTACCGGTGTAGAAGGGGTGGTTGCCACTCCACACGTCGACGTGGATCTCGGGGGAGGTGGAGCCGGTGGTCATCACCACCTCTCCGTTGCAGATCACCTTGGCATCGGGATACCAGGTGGGATGGATGTCGGCCTTCGGCATGACGAGTACGGGGCTGAGGTGCGGGTGCTGAATCAGCGCTTGGAGAACTGAGGAGCCTTACGGGCTTTCTTCAGGCCGTACTTACGGCGCTCCTTGGCGCGAGGGTCACGGCTGAGGTGGCCTTCGGTCTTGAGAGGCTTGCGGTTCTCGGGGGAGAGCTCGCACAGGGCACGGGCGGCGCCTTGCTTGATGGCGTCAGCCTGGCCGGTGAGACCACCACCACGCACGTTCACCAGCAGGTCGTATTCAGCACCGAGACCCAGGGTCTGCAGGGGTGCCTTGACCGCCGCCAGATACACGGGGTTGTAGTTCAGGTAGTTATCGCCGGGGCGACCGTTGATGGTCACGGTGCCGTTGCCGGGCACAACGCGAACGCGGGCCACGGCGGTCTTACGACGGCCGGTTCCCCAGTAGACGACTTTGGTGGAGCTCATTGGGCGGAAGCGGCGGGATCGAGGGCCAGAGCCTTGGGCTGCTGGGCGGCATGGGGGTGCTCAGCACCCTTGTAGACCTTCAGCTTGCGGAACAGCTGACGACCGAGGGCGTTGTGGGGCAGCATGCCCTTCACAGCCTTCTCGATGATGCGCTCGGGGATCCGGGCCTGCAGAGCGGCGAAGGTTTCGGTCTTCATGCCGCCGGGACGGCCGGAATGACGACGGTAGACCTTGTCGGAGGCCTTGTTACCGCTCACCTTCACCTTCTCGGCGTTGATCACCACGACGAAGTCGCCGGCATCAATGTGAGGAGCGAAGTTGGGGTTGTTCTTACCCCGCAGAACCGAAGCCACCTCGCTGGCAAGCCGGCCGAGGGTCTGGTTCTCCGCGTCCACCAGATACCACTGGCGAGCGGAGGAATCCTGAGGAGGGACGAGAGTCTTGTTCATCGCGCCGGCGGGCCGGTTCGGATAGGACCCCATCACCACGGCAGAGCGGGGTGGGGTTGGGACAGGGTGTCTGGACTGAAGGTCTCGACTTAGAACGGCAGCTACCCGATCACTCGGGTGGCCAAAGCTCATGGAGTGAACCTACCGCTTCGCCTGACCCCCTTCGGAAGACAGGACTTTGGAGCAGGAGCATCAAAAGCTGGCGATCTCCCGAAGGAGCGTTCGCCGTGGGCTGGGCCGCCGAAAAGTTCGGCAGATCAGCTCTGAGACCGGCAGACCCAGTCAGTGCATGGAAGGCATGGACTGACTCGGTGCTGCTGGCGGTGCATCAGAGCACTCCAGCAAATACCGCGGTTGACAATCGTACCAGGCAGCCTGGGGGAACACCTCACTGGAATAGCCCACCCGCAGCAGGCACAACCCCTGCGGGGGAGCGGCTTCCTTCACCTCGTGCCGGGCCTGGCTGCGCCAGCGGCGGCGAAAGTCATCCAAGCTCAGGCGCCCCTCGCCAACGGCCACCAGCTGCCCCATCACCAGGCGAACCATGCCGTAGAGGAAACCGCTGGCCTGGAGCTCCACTTCGATCAGATCACCGCGCCTGAGCACCTGCACCTCCTGCAGGGTGGTGCGGGAATGGGAGCGGGCGCTGCCGGCCCGCTCAAAGGCGGCGAAGTCGTGCTCACCAAGCATGTCCTCGAGGGCTTCGCGCATGCGGGCTTCATCCAGGCGGATCTGGTAGCGGTGCCAGCTCCAGGGGGCCAGAAACAGATTGGGAATGCGGGCGTTGTAGAGGGTGTAGCGGTAGCGGCGATAGCAGGCCGAGAAGCAGGCATGCCAGTCATCAGGCACCGCCGCTGCGGCCCGCACCCGAATCGTGCCTGGAAGCCGTCCGTTCAACGCAGCCGCCCAGCGCTGCGCGGGGATCGGCCCAGCGCCATCGAAATGCACCACTTGTCCGGCGGCGTGAACGCCACTGTCGGTGCGGCCCGCCGCCACCACACGCACGGGCCGATGGGGATCCAACTGGGCGATCGCTTCCTCCAGGGTTTGCTGCACGCTCGGATCCCGTGGCTGACGCTGCCAGCCGCAGTAGGCGGAGCCGTCGTATTGCAGACACAGGGCGATGCGGCGGAGCGGCTCAGCCACGGGGCAGGCTCCTGAGCGAACGCTCAACACAAAAAACCGCGCGGACGCCAAAGCACCGCGCGGTTAGGGAAGTGGAATTCACGTCCGAAACGGACAAAACGTGATCAGACCAGCTCGATGATGGCCATTTCGGCTTGGTCACCACGGCGGGGCACGGTGCGGATGATGCGGGTGTAACCGCCGTTGCGATCGCCGTAACGCTCCTGGGCCTTGTCAAACAGGGCATGAACCAGCTGCTTGTCGTAGATGTAGCCGATGGCGCGGCGACGAGCGGCCAGGCTGCCGTCTTTCGCCAGGGTGATCATGCGCTCGGCTTCATCACGCAGGGCCTTGGCACGGGCCTTGGTGGTGGTGAGGCGACCCTCACGGATCAGCTGCGTGGTGAGCGCGCGCAGCATCGCTTTGCGTTGGTCGGCGGGGCGCCCCAGCTTGGGGACTCGGCACTGGTGTCGCATGACTAGAGAGCGAGGGGAACGAGGGGGATGAAGGAATCAGCCAGGGCTGATGGCGTCAATCAGGCGCTGGTGCGGCTCTGGGGCAGGGAGATACCGATGCGCTCGAGGGCCTCGATCACCTCATCGGCGGACTTGGAACCGAAGTTCTTGATTTCCAGCAGGTCTTCGTAGCTGAAGCCCATCAGGTCAGACACGGAGTTGACCTGGGCACGCTTCAGGCAGTTGTAAGCGCGCACGGAGAGGTTGAGCTCCTCCAGGGGAATCTGCGCTTCAGCGGAGGGCTCAGGCTCCAGGCCCGGCTCTTCCACCATGGTCAGGCTGGCCAGGGGCTGGAACAGCGCAATCAGTTGATTGGCGGCTTGGGCCATGGCGTCGTCAGGGGTGACGGAGCCATCGGTCTGAATCTCGAGGCGCAGGCGCTCACGGGCGGAGCCGCCTTCACCCACAGCGGTCTCATCGACGCTGTAGTTGGCGCGCTGCACCGGCATGAACACGGCATCGATCTGGAGCAGATCGATGGCGGAGGTGTCTTCGGTGCGGCGATCCACGGGGCGGTAACCGACGCCGCGCTCAACGTGCACTTCCAGCTCGAGGCTGTGGCCGTCGGCGACGGTGGCGATCGGCCGCTCGGGGTCGATCACCGTGACCTGGGAGCTGAACTGCAGGTCACCGGCGGTCACGGTGGCGGGGCCGTTCACCACAAGGCGGCCGATTTCCAGTTCGCGGCTGCGGCTGCTGACGGCGACGTCCTTGCAGTTGAGCAGGATGTCGAGCACGTCTTCGCGCACGCCGGGAACCGTGGCGTACTCGTGGTTCACGCCAGCGATGCGCACGGCGGTGATGGCACTGCCCTCGAGGGCGCCCATCAGCATGCGACGCAGGGAGTTACCCAGGGTGATGGCCTGACCCCGCTCGAGGGGACCGATGACAAAGACACCGGTTTGGGAGCGGTCATCGGCGATCTGGTGATCAACCCGATCGATCTGGTACTGCAACACGGTCTGAAGCTCAGAAAGGTGGAACACCCCGCTCTGGGGCTAAGGAAGGCGTCGAATCAGACCCGGCGACGCTTGGGACGGCGGCAGCCGTTGTGGGGCAGGGGGGTGACGTCACGAATCAGGGTGATTTCGAGACCGGCCACCTGCAGGGCGCGGATCGCGGTTTCACGGCCCGAACCGGGGCCCCGAACCAGCACTTCGATCTGGCGCATCCCCTGCTCAAGGGCGCGACGTGCTGCTGCTTCGGCGGCGGTTTGGGCAGCGAAGGGGGTTCCCTTACGGGCTCCCTTGAAACCGCTGGCACCAGCGGAGCTCCAGGAGATCACTTCACCGGCGGTGTCAGTGATGGAGACGATGGTGTTGTTGAAGGTGCTCTGGATGTGCGCAACGCCGTTGGGCACATTGCGCTTCGTCTTTTTCGAGCCGGACTTTTTGGCAGGCTTGGCCATGGATAAAGCCCTGCAGCGGCAGGGAGGTGATCAGGGAACTGAGGGGAGCAACCTGGTGACGTCGGCCGGGATAGGCCAATCGGCAGGTGCGGATAACGGCCAGAGGCCAATCAAGAAAGCCGAGGCTTACTTCTTCTTACCGGCCACGGTCTTACGGGCGCCGCGGCGGGTACGGGCATTGGTGCGGGTGCGCTGACCGCGAACGGGCAGGCCGGCACGGTGACGACGACCGCGCACACAACCGATGTCCTGCAGGCGCTTCATCGCCATGCCTTCCTGACGGCGCAGGTCGCCTTCCAGGGTGAAGCCCTCGGCGGCACCGCGGAGCTTCTGCACGTCGGAATCATCGAGATCCTTGACGCGGGTGTCAGGGTTCACACCGGTTTTGGCCAGAATCTTCTTGGCCGTGGTGAGGCCGATTCCGTACACGTAGGTCAGGGCGATTTCGATCCTCTTGTCGCGAGGAATATCAACGCCGGCAATCCGAGCCACAGAAAAAACGTTGGGGGTGAGCAGGGGAAAAGCTCAAAACACGGGGGTTTGAGCTCAAGGGTGGTCCAAATGGACCGAAGGCAAGAAAGTCAGACCAGGATCAACCCTGGCGCTGCTTGTGCTTCGGGTTGGCGCAGATGACCATGACCCGACCGTGCCGGCGAATCACCCGGCACTTGTCGCACATTTTCTTGACCGAGGCACGCACCTTCATGGGAGCGGTCTCTCCAAATTTCCAAACGACGAACTTACCACAGGGGTCAACCCAGAAGCGCTGAGATCCGCCCTGCGATCTCCTCCACGCTGCCTGCCGCCTCCACCGAAGCGATCAGACCGCGCTCGCGGTAATAAGCGATCAGGGGCTCGGTTTGCTGGCGATACACCTCAAGGCGGTGACGGATCACCGCTTCGTTGTCATCGGCGCGGCCGCGGGAGAGCAACCGCTGCACCAGCACGGCATCGTCGAGCTCCATCAAGACCACCAACTCGATGGACTGACCCAGATCAGCGAGAAGGGCCGCCAAGGCATCGGCCTGGGCCACGTTGCGGGGGAAGCCATCGAGCAGCCAACCGCCGCTGTGGTTCTCCAGGCGGCTGCGAACGATCGCCAGCACCAGGGCATCGCTCACCAGCTCGCCGCGGGCCATCACGGCTTCGGCTTCCTGACCGAGGGCACTACCGGCGGCCACTTCTGCCCGCAGCAGATCGCCGGTGGAGAGGTGGAGCAACCCCTGGCCTTCGGCCAGCTGCTGGGCCTGGGTGCCCTTACCGGCGCCGGGGGGACCCAGGAAAAGAAGACGTTGCTTCATGGCAGGGAAGAACGAAGCGGAGGAAGAAAACAGAAAACGAGAGGGTGCCGCCCTACTGGCGCACCATGCCCTCGTAGCGCTGGGAGATCACCGCCGTTTGCAGCTGCTTGGCGGTCTGAATGGCCACACCCACCAGGATCAGCAGGCTGGTGGCCCCCAAGCCCTTGAAGGTCTGCACCTGGGTGGCGGATTCCACCGCCGAGGGGATGATCGCCACAGCACCCAGGAACAGGGCGCCGAGGAGGGTGAGCCGGTTCTGCACGCCACCCACGTAGGTGGCGGTGGCGGATCCCGGGCGCACGCCAGGAATGGCCACACCGGAGCGCTTGAGGTTGGTGGCCAGATCCACCGGGTTGATCGTCAGCGTGGCGTAGAAGAACGAGAAGCCGATGATCAACGCAAAAAACAGCAGGGCATAGACCCAGGGTGTGCTGCTGCTGGGGTTGATGTAGCCAGCCAGATCAATCAACCAGGGAGACTTGGTCACATTGGCGATGGTCAGGGGCAGAAAGACCACGGCCGAAGCAAAGATGATCGGCATCACGCCCCCGGCATTGAGCTTGAGGGGCAGGTAGCTCTGGCGCGCACTGATGCCGCCGCCACCCACCTGGCGCTTGGCACTCACGATGGGGATACGGCGGCTGCCCTCTTCCACGCAGACAATCCCGACGATCGTGACGAGAAAGACCGCCACCAGCACAACGATGCCGGCCACAGCGTCGCGGCCACCGGTCTGAGCCAACTCAATCGTGGATCCCAGGGCCCGGGGCAAGGTGGCCACGATGTTGAGGTAGATCACCAGGGAGGCGCCTTGGCCAATGCCGCGCTCGGTGATCACCTCGCTGATCCACATCACCACCATCGAGCCGGTGACCAGGGCGGTCGCTGTCTGCAGCACGAACACCAGATCGGAGGTCCCCGCGAGGGCGTAGGGACGCAGGATCAAGGCGAACACGATGCTCTGAAGCAGGCCCCAGCCCAGGGCCACATAGCGGGTGTATTGGGCGATCTTGCGGCGCCCCGCCTCGCCTTCGTTCTTCTGCAGATCCTCCAGCTGAGGCAGCGCAGACGTGAGGAGCTGAATGATGATCGAGGCGTTGATGAAGGGGAGAATCCCCAGACCAAACACCCCCAGGGCCGAGATGCCGCCCCCGGTGAAGATGTCGAGGAAGCCCAGCAGCGACCCCCCTTGGGCGATGAAGCTCTGGAAGGCAACGCGATCGATGCCGGGCACAGGGATATAGATCCCGAGGCGCACCAGCAGCAGCAGGCCCAGGGTGACCAGCACCCGGTTGCGCAGATCCTTGGCCTGGATCAGCTGCGTGAGGATTTCACCGGCACTGGGGTTACGACCCCGGCTGACGACCATGGCGGGCGAGTGAGAACAAGAAAAAACCGCCTGGCAATCCTCAGAGGATGACCAGACGGAACTGACCTTAAGGCTTAGCGGCGAGTCTGAGCGGGCTCAGATCACTTCGCAGGTGCCACCGGCGGCCTCGATCTTCTCGCGAGCGCTGGCGGTGAAGGCTGCAGCTTGAACGGTGAGCTTCACCTTGAGCTCCCCGTTGCCGAGCACCTTCAGGGGGTGCTTGGGGCTGGTCACAATGCCGTCTTTGACCAGGCTGTCGATGGTGACAGTGCTGCCGGCCTTGAGGTCAGACAGCTTGGCCACGTTGATCACCGTGTAGTTCTTGGGGTTGATCACGGTGAAGTGCTTGAGCTTCGGCACCCGGCGGTACAGAGGCATTTGGCCACCTTCGAAGCCAGGACGGGTCGGGCGACCCGAACGGGACTTCTGACCACGCATGCCGAAACCGCAGCTGGCGCCTTGGCCGGCGGCAATACCGCGGCCCTTGCGGAGCTTGCGGCGACGGGCCCCTTTCTGGGGGGCGAGGGTTTGGAGATTGAGCGACGTCATGGCGGTCCTCAGGAGTAGATCTGCTCGAGGGAGATGCCACGCTCCTTGGCGGTCTCCTTGTGGGTCCGCAGGCCGGACAGGGCGTCCATGGCGGCGCGGGCGTTGTTCAACGGCGTTTTGGAGCCGAGACGCTTGGCAAGAACGTTCTTGATGCCGGCAAGTTCGAGAACCGTACGGATCGAACCGCCCGCGATCACACCGGTACCAGGGGCAGCGGGGCGGATCAGAACGCTGGCAGCACCATCGCGGCCATTGCTCAGGGTGGGGATGGAGGAGTGACGGGTGAGGGGCACCTTCACCAGATGCTTCTTGCCATCGGCCACGCCCTTGCGGACAGCACCGATCACATCGCCGGCCTTGCCGACGCCCACGCCCACCTGGCCCTTCTCGTTGCCGACGACAACGATGGCCCGGAAGCTCATCTTCTTACCGCCCTTCACGGTCTTGGACACGCGGCGGATCTGCACCACGCGCTCTTGCCACTCGGAGTCGCGCTCCTGGCCACGACGGTTGTCGCGCCCACGGCCACCGCCGCGACGGTCGCCACGGCCTTCGCCGCGACCACCACGGCGATCCTGCTGCTGGCCTTCGGCCGCTGCAGGGACATCAGCTGCCGCTGGGATGTCGTTGGTTTGGGTGTTGTTGGTTTCGGTCATGGTGAGAGCAGGGATCAGAACTGAAGGCCCGCTTCCCGGGCGGCGTCAGCCAGGGCCTTGACACGGCCGTGGTAGAGGTTGCCGCCACGATCGAAGACCACCTGTTGAATGCCCTTGGCAAGGGCACGCTTGGCGACGAGCTGACCAACGGCGACGGAGGCATCGCAGTTGGCGCCGATCGTGACTTTGGCGCGCAGCTCCTTGTCAACGGTGGAGGCAGAGCAGAGGGTGCTCTGCGCGGCATCGTCGATGACCTGCGCGTAGATGTGGTTGTTGGAGCGGAACACCGCCAGGCGCGGACGCGCGGCAGTGCCGGAGAGATTGCGGCGCAGACGGCGGTGACGCTTTTGTGTCTGCTGCTTGCGAGAAAGGGAGGACATGGCAGTACAGGGTAGAGACGCTTAAGCAGACCTCACTTCTTACCGGTCTTACCGGCCTTGCGGAGGATGCGTTCGCCCTCGTACTTGATGCCCTTGCCCTTGTAAGGCTCAGGGGGACGGATGGCGCGAACCTTGGCAGCTTCGTTGCCCACCAGCTCCTTATCGGCGCCGGAGACGAGCACGGTGGTGTTGCCGTCGACAGCGAAGGTGACGCCCTCGGGGGCGATCATCTCCACCTGGTGGCTGTAACCAGCGCTCACAACGAGCTTCTTGCCCTGAACGGCGGCGCGGTAGCCCACGCCAACGATTTCGAGCTTGCGGGTGTAACCCTTGCTCACCCCTTCCACCATGTTGGCGACGAGGGTGCGGCAGAGGCCGTGGCGCTCACGGGAGCGACGGTTATCGCTGGCGGGAGACACCACGATGGTGGTGCCGTCCTGGGCGATGGACACACCATCAGGGAGGGTGCGGCTGAGCTCACCCTTGGGGCCTTTGACCTTCACGTCGAGACCGTTGAGGGTGACGGTGACACCACCTGGAACGGAAATCGGCGCTTTACCAATACGAGACATGGATCAACCTCCCTGATCAGTAGACGTAAGCAAGAACTTCGCCACCGACGCCCTGCTTGCGGGCATCGCGGTCGCTCATCACACCCTTGGAGGTGGAAATGATGGCGACACCGAGACCGCCCAGCACTTTGGGAAGTTGACGCGTGTTCTTGTAGATGCGCAGGCCAGGCTTGCTGACGCGCTGCACAGTGCGAATCAGCGGCTGACGGTGCTTGCCGCTGTACTTGAGCTCGAGCACGAGGTGCTTCTGAACGCCTTCACCCTCTTCAGAGATCTCAGCGATGAAGCCCTCCTGCTGGAGCACCTTGGCAATGCTGCGGGCCATGCGTGAAGCAGGCACCTTCGTGGACTGGTGACGTTTCTCACTCGCATTGCGAATGCGGGTGAGCATGTCGGAAATTGGATCGTGATTAGCCATTGTCGGGACCGAAGAGGGCTCAGTTGCTGCGGAACGGCATTCCCATCTCGCGGAGGAGGGCCCGGCCCTCTTCGTCGTTACGGGCAGTGGTCACGATGGTGATGTCCATGCCCCGGATGGCGTCGATCTTGTCGAAGGAGATCTCAGGGAAGATGATCTGTTCCTTCACCCCAAGGGTGTAGTTGCCACGACCGTCGAAGCTCTTCTCGCTCACACCGCGGAAGTCGCGGATGCGGGGCAGAGCCAGGTGAATCAGACGCTCGAGGAAGGCATACATGCGATCACCGCGGAGGGTGACAGCCACACCAATCGGCATGCCCTGGCGGATTTTGAAGCCAGCAATCGCCTTCTTGGCGCGGGTCACCACCACCTTTTGACCGGTGATCGTGGCCAGCTCCTCGATGGAGGCCTCGAGGGCCTTGGCATTTTGAGCGGCTTCGCCGAGGCCCCGGTTCACGGTGACTTTCACCACCTTGGGGACTTCGTGAATGTTCGAGAGGTTGAGATCCTTCAGCAGCTTGGGCTGGATCTTCTCCCGATAGTTCTGTTTGAGGGACATGACGGGGAAAGGGAGTGCGCTTCTGGGCTTGGTCAGAAGGCGGACAAGGTCGAATAGAGAGAGATCAGTCGAGGATCTCGCCGGTTTTCTTGAGGCGGCGCTTCTTGGTGCCGTCCTTCTCCACCACGAGTTCCACGCGGCTGGCCACCTTTTTGGAGGTGGAATACAGCATCACGTTGGAGGCGTGCACGGAGGCTTCTTCGGTCACGATGCGACCGGTTTCACCCTCCTGGGTGGGCTTCATGTGGCGGGTGCGCAGGTTGATGCCCTGCACGACCACACGGTTTTCGTAGGGAAGGGTGCGCAGGACCTCACCGGTCTTGCCCTTGTCCTTACCGCTGATCACCTGAACGGTGTCGCCCTGCTTGATGCGCATCTTGGTGCGCACCTGAGCCTTGGCTTTAGGGGTGGCAGTCGCCATCTCAGATCACCTCCGGAGCGAGGGACACGATCTTGGTGAAGTTGCGGTCACGCAGTTCGCGAGCCACGGGACCGAAGACGCGGGTGCCCTTGGGGTTGTTGTCGTTGCCGAGGATCACGGCAGCGTTGTCGTCGAAACGGATCGAGTTGCCGTTGACGCGGCGAAGGGTGGCCTTGGTGCGAACCACCACAGCCTTGACCACATCGGACTTTTTCACGCCCATGTTGGGCATGGCGTCCTTGACGGCGGCCACGATCACGTCGCCCACGTGGGCGTAACGACGGTTGGTGCCCAGCACACGGATGCACTGGATGCGCTTGGCGCCGCTGTTGTCAGCGACGTTGAGGAAGGTTTCCTGTTGAATCATGGGGAGGTCTCCTCAGCTGGCGCTGCTGTTGGTCAGCACCTCGGCCACGGCCCAACGCTTGGTGCGGCTGAGGGGACGGGTTTCGGTGATGCGGACGCGGTCACCCACCTTGCAGGTGTTGGCCTCATCGTGCGCCTTGTAGCGCTTGGTGCGGCTCACCGTCTTGTTGTAGATGGGGTGAGGGAAGCGGTTTTCAACCGCCACCACCACCGTTTTGTCCATCTTGTCGCTGACGACGGTGCCGACCCTTTCCTTGGTTGCCATAACGGTTACGAGGGGATCAGGAAGCGGCGGAGCGCTGGCGCTCCGTTTGCACCGTCAGCAGCTGGGCCAGCTTGATGCGGGCGGCCTTGAAGCGGTGCGTGGATTCGAGACGGCGGGTGGCCTGCTCGAAGCGAAGGGTGAACAGCTCGCGACGGGTGTCGTCGATCTGGGTGGTGATGTCGCCGTCGGAGAGCTTGCGCACTTCGGCGATGTCGGGACGGGCCATGGTCAGGACTCCACGGTGGCGGCCGCAGGAGCAGCCTGAGCAGCGTCCTGATCTTCGAGGGTCAGGAACTTGGTTTTGACGGGCAGCTTGTACTGCGCCAGGCGCATGGCCTCTTTGGCGATCTCGGGGGTGATGTCAGCACCGCCCATCTCAAAAAGGATGCGGCCGGGCTTGATCACAGCCACCCAGAACTCCGGGTTGCCCTTACCGGAACCCATCCGGGTTTCGGCGGGGCGCATGGTCACCGGCTTGTCGGGGAAGATCCGGATCCAGATCTTTCCGCCCCGCTTGACGTAGCGGGTCATGGCACGGCGGCTGGCCTCAATCTGACGGGAGGTGATCCACCCGCACTCTTGGGCCTGCAGAGCGAACTCACCGAAGGCGATGGTGTTGCCACGGGTGGCGACACCGCGCATGCGGCCGCGCTGCTGCTTACGGAATTTGACGCGTCTTGGACTCAGCATGGTTCAGGCCTCCTGATCACTCTTCGTTCGAACGGTCT
>VGPT01000031.1 GCA_016882485.1 Cyanobacteria bacterium M_surface_10_m1_298 | reverse complement strand
CGAGGGGGCGGTGCCTCACCAAAGCGATAACGCAGGCCCACGAGATAGGCGTTGCTGCCCTCGCTCACGCCCCCGTAGGTGCCGTAGGCGCCGGAGCGGTGGTGCAGCCTCCCCACCAGGGACCATTGCGGTTTGACCAGAGCCTCGACTTCGAAGCCCAGGTAATTGAGGAAGGTTTGGTAGTTCTGCCGGAAGGTTTGCTCGTAAAGGCTGTTGCTGGTCAGCAGGCTGACCCCTTCGACAAAGCCCAGGCTGAGCCAAGGTTGTAGCCAGGCCCGCAAACCAAAGCCAACGGTGAATTCACCGAAGGTCTGCGGCGGGAGGGGGGCAAAGGGTTGGCTGTTGTTGAACTCACCACCCGGCTGCCAGGCAGTTTTATGCAGCAGGGCATTGGAATCGAATTCCAGGGCTAGGGGCCCTGCATCGATGAGCCGTTTGTTGAAGTTCACGCCCCACAGGCTCTCGGGCCTCCAGCGCCCGTTGAAGGTGAAGGAATCACCGAAGTTGGCGTCAATGGCTTGTCCGTAACCCCAGGCGGTGACGGCCAGTGGATAAGGATGCCAGTTGGGAACAGGTGGAATTAGCGGTGTGCAGGCCATGCTGCTCGCCGCCGGAGTCACCGCGATTGGTGTTGCTCTCCAATCCCCATTCCTTGGAAGTGCGGGCAGGCCGACCGCTTGGTCTGCGCTGGTGAGAACCCCAAGATCGAGGCCACCCAATAGCGCCCGTGAGTTGGGTGTTGCAGTGGGCTGCGCGTCAAGGCTTTGCTGGGCCGCATTGGCGCCATCAGCGAGGCTTGCACGTAGGAGAACTTTGCCGATTTTGTTTTTACGGATTAGCTCGGGAGGCTCCAGGCTGAAGCTCTGATCACCGCCGAATGCACTCCAGGTTGGCCAATAGCTCAGGGGAGACAGGCTGATGGAGGGAGCAGCCTGAAGATCGAAATCAACATCGCTGGTGTCGAAGTCGATGACGCCGTACACCGCGTCGGCATCGCCAATGTTTTCAATCAGGCTGTAGCGCAGGCTGTTGGCCTGGAAATACTGCTCGCCCCGCTGAAAGCGCACACGCCCAGTGAGCAGAACGGTTCGAGTGGCTGTTTCGTATTCCAGGCGATCGGCCAGGACCCGGCCGCCCGCCAGGTCGACCGACACATTGCCTTTGGCGACGTAGCGCTGAAGCTGTTGATCAAAGCCCTGATCGTCCGCCTGGAGGTTGATCACTACCGGTGGGCCGGTATCGGCAGGGGTGCTGACTGGCTTGGTCTTCGCCGGAGGCGAGCTTGGGTTCTGGGCCTGGCTCAGTGGTAGGGCCGCAGTCGCTGGTGCGCTGAAGAGGGATCCACAAAGCAGAACATGCATCCCCCGGGTCAGTCTCTTCTGGAGCTGAGTCACCAATGGGAGGCACAAGGCCGCGATCTTGCCACGGCTGGGTAGACGAATCGATCGAGGAGAGACGGTTAAGCGGTCGCCTCAGCTCAGGAGATCACTCCTCCAGGTCTTTGCGGCTGGGGGTACGGCTGGGATCGCTGGCCAGGAAGCCGAACACGAAGATCCCGATGAAGAAGAAAACGACCGAGTAAACCGAGATCTTGAGGGCAAGCATTGATCTGTCCGGCGGGTGACAGGGAGTGACAGGCGCCAAGTGGGCCCTGAACGACCCTGCGGCAGCCGCATCATCCTATGGGTCGTGAACGCGTTGACCGATGTCCGAGGGCCCAGAGGGCGGGGTTCGCTCCTGGATTGAAACGTTTCGGGCACAAACCCGTTGGGATTTGCTGCCCCTCTGGACCACCCAGAGCCCTTCCGGGCAGAACGTTCTGGCCCTGCAGGACCCCTGGGCTGAGCGCTATCGCCCCGATTGGTATCAACGGGGTCTGCTGAGCTGGCCCAGGGGCGGCCGCTGGATGCGCTTGCAGCTGCGGCTCGGCTGTCCGCCGGCTTGGCGTCAGCGGTCCTGCGGCGAGCGGGCGGCTCGGCTGGCCTTGCGGTGGTGGGCCGATGCGGCTGAGCTGTGGGTCGATGGGGCCCTGGTGCACCAAGGGGATCTGTTCGACAGCGGTTGCCGCTGGCGAGTGCCGGATTCCTGGTGGCAGGGGCAGCCCTTGGAGCTGGAGCTGCGGCTGCGCTCGCCCCTCCATGACGACGGCGCCTTGATCACCAGCGCCTTGGAGCAGGAGCCCCGCGACCCCGCTGATCCCGCTGGGGTGCTGGCTGCCACAGCTCTTGATCTTTTGCAGAGCCGGGCCTTCGCGTTGCCGAGGCTCAGCGATCTTGACCCCGCAGGGCCTGCCACGGGGGCGGCCTTAGCGAGCCGATTGCGCGCCTTGATCCAGGAGCGGCCGCAGGGTTCCTTCCATGTCGTGGGGCATGCCCATCTCGATCTGGCCTGGCTCTGGCCGGTGGCCGACACCTGGCAGGCGGCCGTGCGCACCTTCGAGTCGGCGCTCGATCTGATCGATCGCTACCCCGAGTTGCACTTCGCCCATTCCAGCCCTGCCTTGTATGCCTGGATTGAGCAGCACCGCCCCGCTCTGTTCGCCCGGATTCTGCAGGCGATGGAGCGTGGTCGCTTTGAGCCGATCAATGGGCCCTGGGTCGAGAGCGATTGTGTGCTGGTGAGCACTGCCTCGCTGCTCAAGCAGTTTGAGCTGGGTCAGGCCTACAGCCGAACGCGTTTTCCCCGCTGGCGTCATGACCTTTGCTGGTTGCCGGACAGCTTTGGGTTTGGGGCGGGTCTGCCGGCGGTGGCGGCGGCCACGGGGGTGCGCTGGTTCTGCACCCACAAGCTGGCCTGGAATGCCACCAATCCATTCCCCCATCGCCTGTTCCGCTGGCGAGCCTTGGGAGGTGCCGAGCTGTTGGCTCTGGTGACCGCTCCGATCGGCACCGATGGCGACCCGCTGGCGATGGAGCGCTACCGGCAGCAGTGGCAGACGGTGAGCGGGGTGGATGCGGCCCTGTGGTTGCCAGGTGTTGGCGATCACGGCGGCGGTCCCACCGCCGAGATGCTCGATCAGCTCGCGCTCTGGCAGGAGCAGCCCGTGGCGTGCCCTCAGCAGCACGGCACTTTGCGCGATTACCTGGCTGGCCTTGAGCCCTTGGCGGCTCAGCTGCCGGTGTGGCGCGACGAGCTCTATCTCGAGCTGCATCGAGGCTGTGCCACGACGCGGCCCGATCAGAAGCGGCACAACCGCAGCCTCGAGAGGCTGCTGCGCGAGGCGGATCTGGCGGCCTCGCTGGTGGTGCTCTCCGGGTGCCGCCCGGATGACAGCAGCGATTGGACTGCTCTGCTGTTTCAGCAGTTTCACGACATTCTTCCCGGCACCTCGATTCCCGAGGTGTTTGAGCAGGCCGAGCCCCAGTGGAGGCAGGCGCGACGGCGGGCCCGGCAACAGCGGGATCGGGATCTGAAGCGCTGGTTGGGAGGGCGCACGCCCCAGAGCGCGTCCGCCGAACCGTGGTGGTTGGTGCAGCTGCACGCGCAGCCCACCGCGCCGCGCACCCTGCGCTTGCCCCGGGGCCATTGGCGGCTGGCGGGTGATCCCCAGGGCTTGCCGTCCCAGCAGGCCCCAGGGGGCGGGGTTTGGGTGCAGCTGCCTCTGGGCTCCGGCATCGGAGCCACCGCCCTGGATCGTCTGCCGGGCAGCGCCTCTTCCTCCGGAACGGTGAGCAACCCCGTGGTGCTGCAGCCCAGGGGCGAGGGCTGGTGGCTCGAGAACGGACTGCTTCGTGCGCAGCTGGGACCCCGGGGGGTCGAGCAGATTTGGGGTGCCGATGGGGTGCCCCGCCTCTCAGATCCCCTGGAGTGGCGGCGTTGGCGCGATCAAGGCGAGTTCTGGGATGCCTGGGATTTGCCCGAGGACTACCGCAACCACCCCTTGCCCCTGGATTGGGATCCCCAACCGGAGATCGCTGAGCAGGGGCCGCTGCTGGTGCGGTTGGTGTGGCGGGGTCGCTGCGGCGCGAGTGCGCTGCGCCTCGATCTGCAGCTGCGAGCTGCTTGCCCCTATCTGGAGTGCACCCTTCAGGTGGATTGGCAGCAGCGCCATGAGTTGCTGCGTCTGGAGCTCCCCTTGGCGCAGCGGGCTGTGCGCTACGCCGCCGACACCTCCGGTGGAGTGCTGGAGCGTCCGGCGCAGGCGAGCAATGCCAGGGAGCAGGCCCGCTGGGAGGTGCCAGTGATCTCCTGGGCGGAAGCCGGTGGCGTTGCTCTCCTGCTGGATGGTCCCCAGGGGGTGTCAGCCGAGCCGGAGCGCCTGGGCGTCTCGCTGCTGCGGGCTCCAACTTGGCCTGATCCAGGGGCGGATCAGGGCCTGCAGCGCCTCAAGTTGGCCTTGCTGCCTTGCCCTCAGGGCTGGTTTGTTGGTGAGGTTCCCCGCCTGGCGCGCCAGTTCCGCGAGCCGCTCTGGCTGAGGCCTGCTGGCCTGGCTTCCATTCAGGGGCAGCCCCTGGGCTTTGATCTGGCCAACGCGGCGGTGCAACTGCTGGGATGTGCGCCGACTTCTGAGCAGGGAGAGATCGGCCTGAGCTTGCAGAACCTGAGCCCCTGTCGGCAGCGGATCGCTTGCCCGGCGGGCTGGCTCTGGCGCAGCGGCGATCAGGGCCCCTGGCTCGACTCGGCGCTGCAGCTCAAACCCTGGCAGTTGCTGGAGTTGCGGGCTCGGCGTCAGTCGTCGTGATCGTCGAAGGGGTCACTGAGCTGCTTCGACGGCGGGCCAAACGCGGTGTAGATGCCAAAGCCGGTGAGCCCCAGGAGCACGGCCAGAACAGCCAGGGCCACTGACATGGCGGGGGAGGTGGTTTCCATCACAACTCTCGACAGGGCCAGCCGCTGCGGCGGGAAGGCCCCTTACAGTAACGAGATCAACCTCCATGCCAGAGAGCACAGCCCCGACATGGCTCAACGCACCCGCCTGGGAGACCTGCTGCGCCCCCTGAACTCCGAGTACGGCAAGGTTGTCCCCGGCTGGGGAACGACCCCCGTGATGGGCGTGTTCATGGCCCTGTTCCTGGTGTTCCTGCTGGTGATCCTGCAGCTCTACAACAAGTCGCTGCTGCTTGACGGCATCACCGTGAACTGGAACGGCGTCGGCTGAGTTCATGAACGTCTTCGGGATCGGCCTTCCAGAGATGGCGGTCATTGCCGCCGTGGCTTTGTTGGTGTTTGGCCCGAAGCGCTTGCCTGAGCTGGGGCGCACCCTGGGGCGGACCTTGAAGGGTTTTCAGTCCGCCTCCAAGGAGTTCGAGCAGGAGTTCAAGAAGGCTGTCGATACGGTGGAAGCCGAGGTGAGCCACGCCAGTGCTGAGCCCCAGCGACAACTCAGCGCTGACGACGACTCCAGCGCGAGCTGATCAGCGGTGAGTGCCTTGGCCTCTGAGGCTGCCGGTCTGCAGCTGTTGGTGGGCCTTGGCAATCCCGGCGACAAGTACGCCGGTACACGCCACAACGTGGGCTTTATGGCCCTCGAGCAGCTCGCCCGGCGCGATGGCGGCAGCTTTAAACAGCAGGCCAAGCTGCAGGGTCTGCTGGCTGAAGTGGGTCAGGGTGATCGGCGTCTGCGCCTGCTGATGCCCCAGACCTTCATGAATGAAAGCGGACGCTCCATTCGTGCCGCGTTGGATTGGTTTGGGTTCAGCCCTGAGCAGATGCTGGTGCTGGTGGACGACATGGATCTGCCTCTGGGGCGTCTGCGTCTGCGGCTCTCCGGTGGTGCCGGCGGCCACAACGGACTGCGCAGCACGATCAGCCATCTGGGGGGGCAGGAGTTCCCTCGGTTGCGGATTGGGATCGGCGCTCCTGCCTTGAATCCTGTGGAGCGCAAGCAGCGCACCGTGGGGCATGTGCTGGGTCGTTTCTCCACGGCGGAGCAGCCCGCACTGCAGGAGGTGTTGGATGAAGTGCTCGCCGGCGTGGATCTGATCCAGAGGCTTGGTTTTGAGCGGGCCGGCAACCGATTGAACGGTTTTGTGGCGCCCTCTGCCGCCAAGCTGCTGGAGCAGCCCACCGCCTGATCCGCCCTGCTGTGAGTCGCCTCCCCACCACCACTGCTCAATTGCGGGTGCTGCGCCAGAGCTTCAGTCAGCGTCTGCTGGAGGGCGAAGTCAGTGCAGGGGGATTTGAGTGGACCTTCTGCTGGTTTTTTGATCGGGGTGAGTTGCAGGTGGAGCCGTCGCTGGGACGGGCGCTGATTCAGGACGCCCTGCTCCGGTTCCTGTTGAAAACCGACTACCAGCTTGAGGCGGGCGGTGACTACGCCTTTGCAGTGCGCGCCAAGTTTTGATTGGTGCAGCCCTGGCTCCGCGCGAGGCTGCGGCCGAGATGTTGCTCCAGCAGGAGCTGCGCCACGACATCGTCGTAGTCCCTCGGGGGTAAGCGCAGGCCCTGGGGGAGCAGGCGTCGCCAGCCCCTGGCCGGCTCGAGTTGCCAGTAGCGCGAGCGCGCCGCCAGGGTGCTGCCGGCTTCGGGCACCACAGAGACAGGCAGTGCCCGTGTCTGGAGCCACTGCTGCCAGTCGCTGCTGCCGGTGCCATCTCCAAGGATCACTCCACCCAGATCGTTCTGCTGCTGCCATTGCTCCAGCTGCTGGCGGCAGCTTTCCGCAGGGAGCACCAGGGCCTGTTCAATCCACTGCCCGGAAGCATCTGTGAGCACCAGGCCACATTTGCTGCGGCCCGGATCCAGGCCTGCGAGAGGCTTCACGGTTTGAGCACGCGGATGTCAACCGCGATGGGGTCAGCCAGATCGCTGTTGCTTCGCGCCACCACCTCCAGCTTCACCGCCTGACCCTGCGGCCGGTTGATCAGGGCCTCATCGAGCTGATTGAGGCGAACCGGATCAAATTGCAGGCCGCTGGCCAGGGTGCCCTGCCGCTGGGCCTGGGTGAAGGCCGCCGCCAGCAGCAGATTCAGGCGGCCACGCACCTGATCGGGTCCCCGTTCATCGGCCTCCAGCACCGTGGTGGCCAGTTGCTCACCGCTGCGCAGGATCCGTTTGTTGGGGCGCACATCCGGGAAGGCCACCACCTGGCGTTCTCCGCGGAGCACATTGGCCGCTGAGATCAGGCTGATCACCCAGTCGCCCCGCTTGCTCAGGGTCTTTTCGAGCTTGGTGATGTCACTGCGGGGAACCAGCAGGATCTGGCGATTCGGGGTTTCACCCGGCAGAACCCGTTGGTAAACGCTCTGGTTGGTGCGTTGCAGCAGGGCGTTGATCACGGATTTGGCCTGGGCTGGATCGTCGATCCGAACCTTGGCGATTTCCAGGGGTTGTCCACTGCTGAGCACCACGTCACCGCGCCTCAGGGCGATCAGGTTGCGTTCCAGCAGCTCGAGTTCCTTGCTGCTGGAGCTGATTTTGCTGTTGAGCTTGCTGAGCTCGGCCTGGTTGCGGCGAATGTCGCTGTCCTTGGCGCGAATGTCCCGGCTGAGACGATCGCGCTCGCTTTCCAGTTGTTGCCTTTGCTTGAGCAGCGGTTGGAGTTCTTGTTGCAGTCGCTTCGCCTGCCCTTCGACCTTGCCTAACTGGCTTCGTGCCTGGGTGCGCTCCTGTTCGGCGGTGCGCAGCTCGCGGCGGCTTTGGTTGAGTTCGCTGCGGCTGTCGCGCAGGCGTTGTTCGATTTGATCGAGCTCGAACAGACCTGTGCGCAGACGGTCGCTCACCAAGAGCATTAACCCCAGCGAGATCGCACTGATCAAGCTCCCCGTCATCACGGTGATCAGCACGGCCGTGCGCCTGGGCCGGAGCTTGAACAGGCTCAGGCGCGCCTTGCCCACCCGCGAGCCCAGGCGATCGCCCAGGGTGGAGAGCACTCCCCCGAGCACCAGCAACGCCAGGATCAGGAGCCAGCCGGACACGGGCTTGCGCGACGACAGTCAGTATCGGTGGCCTTGCTGCCGCTGACCCGTCGCGCGGGCCAGCAGCTCAGCCGTTTGCTCAGCTGAAGCGCTTGGCGAGGGCGAGGGGGTCGAACACGGTGATTTTTTTGCGGTCGATCTGAACGAGCCCGTCGTTGCGCAGATCCCCCAAGAGCCTGGTGATTGTGACCCGGGTGGAGCCAATCGCTTCAGCGATGGCTTGGTGGGAGAGACGTAGATCGATGGTGATGCCTTCGCTGCTGGGCACCCCAAAATCACGGCAGAGCACCAGTAGGAAACTCACCAGGCGCGAGGACATGTCGCGGTGGGTGAGCGTTTCGATCATCGTTTCGGTCTGCAGGATCCGCGACGACAGGCCCTGGAGCAGCAGTAACCCCACGCTTGGGTCTTGTTCGATGGCCTTACGCACAGAGGCGGCAGGCGCGGTGACCAGCTCGACGCGGGTGAAGGCAATCGAGTGGTAGAAGCGGTCGGAGCGTTGTCCGGTGAGCAGTGACAACACACCGAAGAGGCTGTTTTCGCGCAGCAGGGCCACGGTGATTTCCTCACCTGACTCATAGACACGAGACAGCCGAACGGCGCCGCGTTTGAGCAGATACACCTTCTCGGCGGGATCGCCCGGGAAAAAGATGGTCTTGCCGCGCTCCACGATCTCAGTGGTGCTGCCGGCCAGGCCCTTGATCACATCCAGCAGGGTTGCATTGGCAGGAAGAGGACTTCCGGGCACAGGTGCGAGGCTCCCATTGCCGGTGGTGGGGCTGGTGGAGTAGCGGCTAAATCCTTGCGTGACCCCGACCATATCGGCGGACCTGAAGTGTGCCGGACCCTACGGATCAGTCCAGCCGGGGCTTGTAGTCGTTGACACTAATTCGGAGCTTCTGCCAGGGCCTGCCGTTGGCTCTCTTGCAGCTGGAGGATGCCTGCTTCGCCCAGATCCAGCAGCTGGTTGAGTTGTCTGCGCTCAAAGGGTGCGCCTTCGGCGGTGCCCTGAATTTCCAGCAATTGTCTGTGCTGGTTCATCACCACATTCAGGTCGACTTCAGCTCTGCTGTCTTCGCTGTAGTCCAAATCGAGCAGGGCCTCGCCAGCCACCAGGCCCACCGAAACCGCAGCCACCTGATCGATCAAGGGAGAATGGCTCAGCACACCACGGCGTTCGAGGCGTTTCAGGCCGAGGGCCAGGGCCGCCCAGGCACCGGTGATGGATGCCGTGCGGGTGCCGGCATCGGCCTGGAGCACATCGCAGTCGATCTGCAGAGTCCGCTCTCCCAGTTTTTCCAGATCAAGGCAGGCCCGCAGGCTGCGGGCGATCAAGCGTTGGATCTCTTGAGTCCGGCCAGAGAGCTTCATCAGCTCCCGCGGTTGCCGGCTGGGGGTGCTGGCGGGCAGGAGGCGGTAATCAGCGCTCAGCCAGCCCTTGCCGGAGCCTTGTCTCCATTTCGGCACGCCCTCATCGATGCAGAGGCTGCAGATCACCGCGGTTTTGCCCGTGAACACCGTCACGGAGCTGAGCGCGAAGCCCATCGGATCCCAGCTGAAGCGCGTCGGGCGCAGCTCTGAGGCTGTGCGGCCATCACGCCGTTGCGAGGCCAGGGTCATGGCGGGCCGGTTCACTGCTCCGATGGTACGGGTGTTTGCACTACAGGTAGTGCTTGTTGCTTGCCGGACCCCGCAACGCCGCTACATTCAGGATCCAACGCGGCAGCCAGGCACTCGATGACGGCGAGCATTGCAGCCTCCCCCAGTGCGACGCCCCGAGGCGGACATCTGCGCCCGCTGCCCGCGGCTGCTCAACCGCGCAGTGTGCGTTTGGTGGCCCAGCAGGAAGGGCAGTTGCAGGTGCACACCGCGCCCTTTCGCGGCAGTTTCAGTGGGGTGCTGAGTCAGGCCTTACGCAGTGCGGGTCTCGGCAGTCGGGTGCTGGTGAGCCAGTTCCTCAAGGGTGGCGTGGATCAGGGCTTGGATCGCAGCGTTTGGCTCTGTGGTCGCCTGCAGTGGCTCAGGCCGGGTGTGAGCGGTTGCCTGATGGATCCGGCCAAGCCGGGAGATGCCGGGCAAGCCGACCGTGATGCGGTGCTCGAGATCTGGACCTACACCCGTGACCAGTTGCTGGCGGGTCAGCTTGATCTGCTGGTGCTCGATGAGCTCGGCCTGGCGGTGGAGCTCGGCTACTTGCCGGAATCCGATGTGGTGCAGGCTCTGGAGCAGCGCCCATCCCACCTGGATGTGATCCTGACGGGACCTTCCATGCCCAGTGCTCTGCTGGCCATGGCGGATCAGGTCACCCAGCTGCGCCGAGGTTTCTAAATGCTTAAGAACGACCGCTGGATTAATGAGCAAGCCGCCGCCGGCATGCTCGAGCCGTTCCAGCCTCAGCTGGTGCGTCATCTCGACCCTGACAACGGCGCCCAGCCGGTGTTGAGTTTCGGTTGCTCCTCCTATGGCTACGACCTGCGGCTTTCCGCCAAGGAGTTTCTGATCTTCCGGCATGTGCCTGGAACGATCATGAATCCCAAGCGCTTCAACCCGGCGAACTTGGAGCCAGCGCCCCTGCATGAAGACGAGGACGGGGCCTATTTCATCCTCCCGGCCCACTCTTATGGACTTGGTGTCGCGCTCGAGAAGATGTGCGTGCCGCCCAACATCACGGTGATCTGCCTGGGCAAGAGCACCTACGCCCGTTTGGGGATCATCGTGAACACCACCCCCGCCGAAGCCAGCTGGGAAGGCCACCTCACCCTGGAATTCAGCAACTCCTCAGGAGCCGACTGCCGCATCTACGCCAACGAAGGCATCTGCCAGCTGTTGTTTTTTGAGGGTGATCCCTGCGAAACCACCTACAAGGACCGGGCGGGTAAGTACCAGCACCAGCCTGAGCGCGTCACCCTGGCCAAGGTTTAAGGCGCCACAGCCGAGCGTCGCACCGAGAGGTGCGCCCTAAGGCGCCAGCCGAGCTTTGTGCAGGCGGCTCTTCTCGTACCAAGCGGCGATCTCCGGGGCCCAGGCCTGCAGGTGGGGCCACATCAGATCGCAGAGCACCCGGATTTCCTCCTGGGCATCGAGCTTGGCGCGCAGATCCATGAAGTGCAGGAAGGCGCGGAGTGAGAAGCTCACCACGAAGTGCTGCCGGTAGTCGAAGGGAAGGATGCCGCGGGCATGTTCTTCGGCAAAGCCGGCCGCGAGCATGTCTCTGTAGCGCTCGGCTGCGAGTTTGCAGAGCTCCAGGTCTTTGGCGCGCTGCTCGGCGGTGTAGGCGTATTTCTTGCCTTGGCGATCGCTGTAATGCCCTTCTGGGCGGAGATAAAACACCTCTTCGAGATCGAGCTCTCCGTTGGCCGCCTTGCAGATGCGATCGCCCGTGTAGCGCATCGACTGCACATCGAAGCTCACGCCCACCCGGTGGGTGCGGGCCTGCTGCATCACCGAATGGGGGAACCACCCCACATTCAGCACGATCTGTGCATGCTCCAGCGGGCCGTAGTGACCGCGCTCGCCGGAGAGCAGGCGCTTCACGCAGATTTCTCCGGCGCGGGTTTCATCAGGCCAATCACTGCGATCGTCGGCCACGAAGCCCTCGCTGTAGTCCTGGTGCATCCCTGCGTAGATGCACTGCTGCGGATTGGGGGTGGCGGCGATCAGCTCGACCCGGAAGCGTTTCATGGTGATCTCAGGTGGGTGCCGCCGGCGATCGCTGCAGGGTAGTGGGGTTTGACGGGCTCAGCTGTGGCTGCGGGGCCCGGCCATGGCACCGCTGGCGCCCAGGGGTGCGCTCGGTAGTTGGCTCAGGGGGGCAACGCCGGCCATCACCGGCAGTGGCGTGGCTGCGATCAAGGCTGAACTGAGGGCTTCCAGTTCCGGCTGGCTGCGGGCTCCAAGCGAGCGGCCAACAGCCGATCCCTCGGCATCAAAGAGCTCCAGCTGGGGAATGCCGTTCACGTCGTAGCGGTCCACTTCCGGTTGCCACCGGGGGTTGTCGACATTGAGCAGCACCACATCGAGTTGCTCGTGGTGTTGGCTTTCAATCCGCTCCATCGCAGGTGCCATCGCTTGACAGGCTTCGCACCAATCGGCGTAGAACTCCACCAAGGTGGGTTTGCCGTTGGTCAGCGCGACGGGAAGATCCAGGGATTGACGAGCCAGCTTCTCCAGCGGTGCCGCGGGCTGCAGGCCTCCACGCAGCAGAAACAGTCCGATTGCCAGCAGGGCCGCCACCGCAGCCAACACCATGCGTTCACGCCGCCCCAGCGGAGCGCTGTTGCTGTTGCCAGAGGGTGCGCTCAAGGCAGAAACCAAAGCACTGGCAGACAATCTGCCAGTTCCGGCAACCCCGTTACGCTTGTTCAGGGCCGGCCGATCCCGTGAAGCGCCGCATCACTCTCCATTTCCCCCGGGAGGCGGTGCATCAGCCGATCACCTATCGGCTTGCGGTGGAATTTGATATCGCCGCCAAGATCCTGCGGGCCCAGATCGCTCCCAATCAGAGCGGCACCATGGTGGTGGAGCTCTCCGGTGACATCGACGATCTCGATGCGGCTGAGCAGTGGTTGGAGGGCCAAGGCCTCGGGTTGAACCGTGCTGCAGGGCAGATCCAGATTGATCCCCAGTTGTGTGTGGATTGCGGCATCTGCAGCAGCGTCTGTCCCAGTGGCGCCTTGAACTTCCAGGCGCCCCGATGGCGGCTGGAGTTCAATGCTCAGCGCTGCCTGGTCTGCGAACAGTGCATTCCCTCCTGTCCGTTTGAGGCCATCGCTTTGGTTCTGGATCCCTCCGCCGCGTCTGTCCAGTGATGCGCGTGCTCTCCTCGCTTGTTGGTCTGCTGCTGCTGCCGTTTCGGGCGCCGATGCTCCTGGTGCTGTTTGGGGTCAGCGCCTACATGGGTTTGCACTGGGCGGATGTGGTGCCGCAGCTCTTGAACCAGGCGGATACACCTCTGCAAACGCAATTTGCCGGGCCCTGGTTCTGGCCTCTGCAGTGCGCTCAGGCCCTCTTGGTGGTGGTGCTGTGCACCATGCCGGATCTGCTGCTGCGGGAGTTGTCGCAGCTGATGGCGGCCAGCAAGGCCCTCACCCTGGTGGTCACCTTGCTGGTGGTCATCACCGGAGGCCTGTACCTGCTGCACCTGGCGGTGCTGTCGGAGGTGCTGATCCTGGCGGCGGCCGTGTTGCTGGCCCGTTTGGATCTAACCCGCCTCCGCTTGGCCCCACCACCCCTGCTGGCCGCCTTCGCCCTCTGTAGTTGGGTGTTGGCCGGGATCCTGCTGGGCCGCGCCCTGCATCAGAGCCTGGGCGGCTACCTGAGCTGAGGGCCTTTGCTCTCAAGGGCAGAGGCGTTTCGGGGAGGCATGGAGCAGTCGGTAGCTCCAGTAGTTCCCGAGCACTTTTTTGGTGTAGAGGCGGGTTTCCGGGTAGGGAATGGCTTCGGCCCAGAGTTCGGGTTCGTGTTTGAGATCCACACCCCCCTTTTGGAGCCAGCCGGCTACGGCGCCAGGGCCGGCGTTGTAGCTGGCGACCACCTGGAACAGATCGCCACCTGCTCCGCGGAGCAGCTGCTGCAGATAGCGGCTCCCCAGTTGTGCGTTGAGGGCCGGATCCTTGAGTTGGGTTGTGCTGAGCGTTGCTCCGGCCAATTCAGCGGCGGTTTCCGGCATCAGCTGCAGCAGGCCCATGGCTCCCACCGGGGAGGAGACAGCTGGGCTGAAGCGTGATTCCTGCTTGGCCACTGCCAGCAGCAGGTTGGGGTCGACCGCCACGGCCTCGGCCGCCGCTTGCAGCTGCTGTGGGAAGCGAAGGGGGTGCAACTGCTGCTCCCGTTGCAGCTGGCGGCGGCAGTTCACCTGCGGAAGGCGCAAGCTGGCCTGCTCCAGTTGGCCCAGGCCGGTCCAGTCATCGCCGATGGCGCTGCGCAGCCTGCCCTCGAGCCACAGCTGCTCGGGTGTTTCGGGGCGACGGCCCTGTCGCTGCACCCGCCAGCTCTCCCAGGCTTCCAGGGCTTGCCCGGCGGCCCAGAGGGCATCGAGATGGGGCACCCCGCTCTGGAGCGGTTGCCAGGGGGCAGTGCTGGGGAGGCTGCTGCCGCTTGGCAGCGCGTCAGGGTTCTGCCTGAGGCGCACCCTGGCGCGCCAGCTGTAGTAGCCGAGCGGTTGACTCTGGATCGTTTGCCTCCAGAGCACTTGGGCCTGCCTTGGCTGGCCCAGGTGGGAGGCGCTGTAGCCCTGCCAGAACAGCTGCCGGGCCGCAAGGGGGGCCGGCAGGTTGCGGGATGGCAAGGCCTTCAGCCACCGGTTGGCCTCCTTCCAGTTCCGTTGGAGCAGGGCCTTGCGGGCCTGCTCCCACTGCAGCTGCCAGCTGGCTGGATCCATGGGCCAGCGCCGCAACACAACCTCGCCCGGCCTGAGCCCCTCCATCGCTAGGCGCGCCTGCACGGGGGCAGTGTTCTGCAGCGACTGGGGCAGCTGTTGCAGGCGCTCGAGGGCCCGGGGGGCGGGGGACTCCGCCAGCAGGCGCGTCGCCTCTGTGGCTGGCGCACTGCTCGGGTCGGATTGGGCCAAGGTCAACAACAGGTCGTCGCCTTCTTGCTCTTGCTGGGGAGTGCCCCGCAGCAGGCTTCGGGCGATTTGCAGCTGCAAAGCCGGCCCGGGTTTCGTGTCAGCCAGGCAGGCCTTGGCCTCGGCGCTGCGGCCCAGTTCACTCAGGCCTGAGGCGAGGCTGCGGCGATCCTCCGCCTTTCTGGGTCGTTGTTTCTCGCTGCAGGCCTCCAGCAGCAGCGCTTCGGCCCCCGGCCAGCGCCATCCCCAGCGGGCGAGGTGCAGGGCTTGTCCAGCGTCGACCGCGGCAGCCAGTGCGGCGGGATGGGCGGGGAAGCGCTGCAGCAAGGTCTTCCGCAGGGCTGGTTGCTGCCGGCCGAGGGCATAGAGGGCATCGGCACTGGTGGCTGACTGGGGGAAGCGCTGCAGCAGGCTCTGCCAGAGCGCGGTGGCTTCCTGGGGATGGCCGCTGGCTTCAGCGGCCAGCGCCGCCTGTTTCAGGCTTACCGCCGCCAGCGGGCTGGGGCCCCAGCCTTGACCGCGCAGCCATTGGCGCCGTTGCGCAGCCGTGCTCTCCTCCTGGGCGCTCAGCACCAGGGCGGCCTGGCGCCGCCGCTCAGGGTCAACGCTGCGCTCCCGGATCTGCTGCAGAGCCGTTGGGTTGGTGCTGGGATTGAGGGGCGGGGCCAGCTGCAGCAGCAGTTGCCGGCCTGCAGCGAGGGCGATGCCACTGCCGAGGCAGCACAGTGCAATCAACAGGCCACCCGGACGGCCGAATCGGCGTGGTTTCCCGGAGGCGGAAGCGGGGCGCTGCGGCAATGACCTGGATTGGCTGCTCGCATTCTTGGGGAGATGGAGAGCTTTGGCTGCCGTCTCGGCCTAGCCTGCCGCCACTTCTTTGACGACCCTGTTCTGATGCCCGATCGGGCCGCACACACGCTGGATCTGTTGCCGCTGGGGGCACCGTTGCCGGAGGGCACGGCGAGCTTCGGAACCGATGGAATCCGAGGGCGGGTCGGTCAGGTGATCACTCCAGCCCTGGCCCTGCAGTTGGGTTACTGGTGTGGTCGGGTGTTGCCGCAAGGCGGCCCGGTTCTGCTGGGTATGGATTCGCGCAGCAGCGGCCCGATGTTGGTCTCGGCCTTGGCGGCGGGGCTAACGGCGGCAGGGCGCGATGTTTTTGATCTGGGCCTTTGCCCCACCCCGGCGGTGCCCGGGGCCATCCGTCAGTTGGGGGCCAGCGGTGGCTTGATGGTCTCCGCCAGCCATAACCCTCCCCACGACAACGGCATCAAGGTGTTTGGTGCCTGCGGCGCCAAGCTCGCCAAGGAGCAGCAGGCGCAGATCGAGGCCGGCCTCCACGGCCTTGGCTCCCACCAGGAGGGTTTCTGCGCTGACGGAAGGCTTGCCTCGCGGCCCGATCTCCTCTTCGACTACCAGCAGCGTTTGCTGGCGAGCGTGGGCACGGCCCGGCTTGATCGCTGCCGCATCGTGCTTGATCTCTGCTGGGGGTCTGCCACCAGCTGCGGAGAGCACGTGTTCCGCGAGCTCGGCGCTGAGGTGTCGGTGCTGCATGGCAGCCCCGATGGCAGCCGCATCAACCAGGGTTGCGGCAGCACCCATCTGGAGGCCCTTCAGGCGGAGGTGATCGCTCAGGGCGCCGCGATGGGCTTTGCGTTTGATGGCGATGCCGATCGCATGCTCGCGGTCGACGGCCGTGGCCGGGTGGTGGATGGTGATCAGATCCTCTACCTCTGGGGCCAGGCCCTGATGGCCGAAGGCGCGTTGCCGGACAACCGGATCGTGGCCACGGTGATGAGCAATCTGGGCTTTGAGCGGGCCTGGCAGGCCCGCGGCGGAGTGCTGGAGCGCACGGCTGTGGGTGATCAATACGTGCATGCCGCGATGGAGGCGTTGGGCGCGGCGTTGGGTGGTGAGCAGTCGGGCCACATCCTTTCGGCACGCCATGGCATGAGTGGCGATGGTTTGCTGACGGCCTTGCAGGTGGCCACCTTGATTCAGGCCCAGGGCGGATCCCTGGCGGATTGGATGGATGGCAGCTTCCAGCCCTATCCCCAGAAGCTGGTGAATGTGACTGTTCCGGATCGCGCTAAACGCACCGGTTGGGATAGCTGTGAGCCCCTGCGTTCAGCTGTGGAGCAGGCCGAGGCCGCCATGGCCGGCAGTGGTCGGGTGCTGGTGCGGGCCAGCGGCACCGAGCCTTTGCTGCGGGTGATGGTGGAGGCCGCGGAACAGCGTGATGTGGATCACTGGAGCAGCCACCTGGCGCAGCTGGCAGATCAGCACCTCAACGCGGCCTGAGCAGCCTTCTTCAGGCTCCCATCGCAGGCATCGCCTGCGCCGCTTTGCCAGTGTGCCCCTGGGCAGTGTTGCGCCAGGGCCGCGTTGAGTTCCTGGCGCAGCAGCTGCAGATGGGTGAAGGCCCCCCCGGCTCCGCAGACAGCAGGTGCATGCAGCTGAAGCTCGCGCCCAATGGTGCTCACCATCGCGGCGAGGGCTGCTGCAGAGCGCTGGATCACCTGGAGGGCCTCCTGATCGCCGGCGGCTGCATGGGCCTCCACCAGGGGGGCGAGGCGAGCGAAGCCAGCCGGCCCAAAGTCGGCAGACACCACCTTCGCTTTGAGTTCCTGGGCGCTTCCGACAGAGAGGGCCTGCCATAGCGCGTCTTTGAGCGCGGATTCCGGCAGCCGCCGATCGGCCATCTGCACGCTGAGCATCAAGCCATCGCGGCCAATGTCCATCGCCGAGCCGGCTCCATCCAGCAACCAGCCCCAACCGCTGCAGCGGTGGGTTTGTCCCTGGGCATCGCGCCCCAGGGCGATGCAGCCGGTGCCGCTGATCAGCAAGATCCCTGGGCCGGAGACAAAGGCACCCTCCAGGGCGGCTACTTCATCGCCGCTGAGCCAAACCCTCTCTTCGGGCAGCTCGAGGCAGTGGGCCGCCAGGGCGAGCCCCCGAGCTTGAACGGCGCTACCCGCTTCGATGCCGCTTGCTCCGATGCCCGCCGCGCTGAGGGGTGTCTGCGCAGGTAGGCCAGCACGATCGCGTGCGGCCTGGAGGCTGCCGCAGAGCGCGGCCTGAAACCGTGCTTCACCGCCTGGGGCACCCAGATGACTGACCCCCGGGCCCTGGTCTTCGCTGCAGGGGATCAGTTCTCCGCGCTCATCCAGCCAGGCCAGTCGGCAGCTGGTGTGGGTCTGCCCGGCATCAAAGCCAGCCAGCAGCTGGGATTCAGGCATCGCTGACGCAGAGGGTGGCCAGGCAGAGCCAGCCACTGAGTTGCACCTCCGGCCGGAAAAAGATCGTGTCGGTGGCGCCCTGCACGCACAGCCCGGCGATGGCGGCTACCGCAGCAAGCGCTGGCAGGGCCCAGGGGGATTCCCCCTTGAGTTGCTTGAGGCCGGTGCGGATCCCCGCCACCAGCAGGCCCAGGCCCGCCAGCAGGTTCGGGATGCCCCCTTCCACCAGTAGCTCCAGCGGCACCGAGTAGGCGCTGAGGGCATTGAACTTCGGCTGCTGATAGAGCGGGTAGATCAGGTTGAAGGCGGTGTTGCCCGGACCGATCCCCAGCCAGGGGCGGGCCTGGATCATGTCGATCGCCGCTAGCCAAACATTGATGCGGAAGTTGTTGGAGCTGTCGCCGCGGCCGGCCGTCAGGCTCAAAACGCGGATGCGCAGCGGCTCGATCTGGGTCACGGCGATCACTAGGGCACAGACCGCAATGCCGATGAGCAGTGCGGGGAACAGTCGTCTCCAGAGCGGAGGCCAGGAGCGGGTCTGCCGCAGCACCAACAGCAGAACCACCACGCCCAGCGCCGCCAGCATGCCCAGCCAGCCTCCCCGGCTGTAGCTCAGGAACAGGGCGCCGCTGCCCAGAATCACACTGCTGGCCGCAAAGAGGCGTTGCGGCCAGGACTGCCAGCGCAGGAGCGCGATCACAGCCAGCGGCAGGATTGGAATCAGATACCCCGCCAACAGGTTGGGGTTCTCGAGGGGCCCGTAGACCCGGATCGTGCCATCGGCGACGGAGTTGGGATCCGCCCAGCGCGCCAGCTCCGTGGTGTCGCCGTAGAGCTGGCGGATGGCGAGCACGCTGCTGAGCAGTTCTCCGGCCAGGAGGGCGGCGACCACCCGATCCCACCACTGGGGTGATCGATCGAACAGCTGCCGCATCAGGGCATAGACCCCGAGGTAGCTGATCAGCTTGAACAAGCCCTTGGCGGCGGCCGCCGGCACCGGGGAAAAGCCCGTGGCGAGGATCGCGACGGCGAGCATGGCCAGCAGCCAGGCGCTGATCGGGCGGATGCGCCCAGGGGGCTCACACAGCGCCCAGACCAGCCAGAGCAGGCCCGCGGCCAGGATCAACAGGCTCAGCCCTCCGCGGGTCACCAGCGGCATGCCCGCCATCAGCGTGCAGAGCACCACACCTGAGAGCACAGCCAAGCGTGAGCCGAGGGGGCCCTGGGCAGCTTCCGCCAAAACCCCCTGCCAACGCAGCAACCACGGAGTTGGCGGCGCCGATGCTGCGCTCATGCCGACGGAGAAGGAGAGATGGGCGAATTATCGGTCGGTTCGGGGTTGGCTTCCAGCGCTTGTTCCAGCTCCTCCAAGCTGGGCAGCGGCGCGTTGTTGCGTTCGTAGAGCACGCGATAGACCGGTAAGCCCTGATCGAGCACGTAGGTCTCCCGTTCCGTGGGCACAGGAAGTGGGTTGCCGGCGCGCCAGGGCAGGGCGTCGTCCTCGGGCCGGTTGAAGCAGCCGCTCGCTTCGCTCACCGCCACCATCGGCTCGATCACCGCCAGCACATCGCTCTGGATGAAGAAGTGCTTCCCCGGTTGCAGGGCCCCGGCGATGGCCCGCAGTAGGGCTGGCTGCAGCACCCTTCGCTTGTGGTGTTTTTTCTTGAACCAGGGATCGGGAAACTGGATGGAGACCAGGTCCAACTGACCGGGGGGCAAGCAGCCCAGCCAGGCTTCCAGGCTGATGTTGG
>VGPT01000030.1 GCA_016882485.1 Cyanobacteria bacterium M_surface_10_m1_298 | reverse complement strand
GCCTTGGTGTCGGCGGTGATCAGGCGGGGGCCGCTCACGTAGTCGCCGTATTCAGCGGTGTTGGAGATCGAATCGCGCATGGCGGTGAGGCCGCCCTTCACCATCAGATCCACGATCAGCTTCACCTCGTGCAGGCACTCGAAGTAGGCCAGCTCGGGCTGATAACCGGCTTCCACCAGGGTTTCGAAACCGGCCTTCACCAGCTCGGAGAGGCCGCCGCAGAGCACGGCCTGTTCACCGAACAGGTCGGTTTCGGTTTCTTCCTTGAAGTTGGTCTCCAGGATGCCGGCACGGGTGCCGCCGATGCCCTTGGCGTAGGCCATGGCCAGGGCGCGGGCGTTGCCGGTGGCGTCCTGATGGATGGCGAACAGTGCAGGCACGCCCATGCCGTTCTGGTACTCCCAGCGCACGGTGTGGCCGGGGCCCTTGGGAGCGATCATCACCACATCCACATCGGCGGGGGGCTTGATCAGCTCAAAGCGCACGTTGAAGCCGTGGGCAAAGCTGAGCACCTTGCCGGCGCTGAGGTGAGGAGCGATCTCGGCGTCGTAGACGGCCTTCTGGGTTTCATCGGGCAGCAGCACCATGATCCAGTCGGCTTTGGCGGCGGCGTCAGCCACGCTGAGCACTTCGAGGCCGTCTGCCTTGGCCTTCTCGGCGGAGCGGCTGCCTTCGTAGAGGCCCACCACCACGTTCACGCCGCTGTCCTTGAGGTTGAGGGCGTGGGCGTGGCCTTGGGAGCCGTAGCCAATGATGGCCACCGTTTTGCCGTTCAGCAGGCTGAGGTCGGCATCGGTGTCGTAGTACAGCTTGGCCATCAGGGGCTTCGGTTCAGCGCTGAGCAAGGGTCGAGCTTACGAAAGCGTCTGCCGCGCCCTGGACGGCTGACGCCAGGACGCACCACCCCTACGGTCTGGGCTCTGCCAACCCCCCCCATGGCCGACCATGACTCCAGCCGCGCCACCCCTGCGGCGGACGACGCGGCGGCCCTGTTCGCAGCCCACATGCAGGCGGAGCTCAACGGTGACCTTGACGCCACCATGGCCACGATGGTGGACACCCCCCACCTGCTCAATCTCGCCTCCGGTACGGGCGGCCAGGGAGCGGATGGCGTGCGGGAGTTCTATGCCACCCAATTGATCGGGCAGTTCTTTCCGCCTGATGTGGAATTCATCCCGATCTCGCGCACGCTTGATGCTGAGCGGTTGGTGGATGAACTGGTGATCCGCTTCACCCACAGCGAAACCATCAGCCATCTGCTGCCCGGTGTGGCTCCAACCGGTCGGCCCGTGGAAATGGCCCTGGTGGTGATCGTTGGAGTGAAGGACGGGAAGGTGGCCTACGAGCACATCTACTGGGACCAGGCCGGGCTGCTGGCGCAACTGGGCCTGCTCGATCCCGCTGGCCTGCCGGTGGATCCCGGCACCGCTGGGCGCTTGCTGGCCCTCACCGCCAAGGGCTGATCGGTCGCTTGTTCTGGATCAGGCCTCAGTCGGGTGGGAGATCACCCGGTCGATCAGCCCGTAGTTCTTGGCTTCCTCGGCGCTGAGGAAGTAGTCGCGGTCGGTGTCCTTCTCGATCTTTTCGATCGGCTGTCCGGTCATCTCAGCCATGTTCTGGTTGAGCATGTCCTTGATGCGCAGGATCTCGCGCGCCTCGATCTCGATGTCGCTGGCCTGCCGCTGGCTGGTGCCGCCCAGGGGCTGGTGAATCATGATCCGGCTGTGGGGCAGGGCCAGCCGCTTGCCCTTGGTGCCGGCGCCGAGCAGGAAGGCGCCCATCGAGGCCGCCAGACCCACGCAGATCGTCACCACATCCGATTTCACGTATTGGATGGTGTCGTAGATCGCCAGGCCGGCGGTCACCGAACCACCCGGTGAGTTGATGTAGAGGTAAATCGGCTTGGAGTTGTCCTCGGAGTCGAGGTAGAGCATCTGCGCCACCAGGCTGTTAGCGATGGCGTCGTTCACCTCAGAGCCCAGGAACAGGATCCGCTCCACGCCGAGGCGGGTGTAGATGTCGACCCAGCGCTCGTACTGGCTGCCGGGAAGACGGTAGGGAACGCTGGGGGTACCGATGGGCATGGCTGAAGGATTGAAGAGGAACGACGAGGAGGGGAGGGATCAGCCGATGCCGGCGCCGGTGGGGGCAGGCGCGGGCAGCTCTTTCTGACTGGTGAGCACCCGATCGATCAGGCCGTAGTCGACGGCTTCCTGAGCGGTCAGGTAGGTCATGCGATCGGAATCCTTGGCGAGCTGCTCAGGGCTCTTGCCCGTGTTGGCCGACAGCATCTCGAGCATGGTCTGCTTGTTGTGCAGCACTTCCTTGGCCCGGATCTGGATGTCGCTGGCCTGACCGCGGGCACCACTGCGGGGCTGGTGCAGCACGATTGAGGCATGGGGCAAGGCGGCACGGTGCCCCTTGGTGCCGGCGCTGAGGATCATGGCGGCGGTGCCCATGGCCTGACCGATGCAGATGGTGTGCACCGGAGGCTTCACGTAGCGGATCGTGTCGGCGATGGCGAAGGCTTCGGTCTCAAAGCCGATCGCATCCCCCGAATACCAGCTGGTGCCAGTGGAGTTGATGTAGAAGAAGATCGGCTTCTCGGGGTTGTCGAACTCCAGATAGAGGAGCTGGGCAATGATCAGCTCGGTGACATCGATGCCCATCTGACGCTTGGCATCGTCATCGCTGAACAGAGGCAAGCCCAGATACACGATGCGTTCCTTGAGGAGCAAGGAAGGCAGGTCGGGCGGAGGGGTGCGCATGACGGCTGAATCGCCGTAATAGGGAGCTGACACCGACATCCGCGGATCACTGCAGGCCTGAAGCGGGAGCCTAGCGGGGGTTGGCGGTGTCCTGATCCCCCTTCCCTGAACGTTTTGGGCCGGATTTCCCCCGGTTGCGGCTGCTGCTTCCGTTGCTTGGCGCAGGCGCCGCTGCAGGCTCCCCGCTCTCCCAACCATCGAGCTTGGCGAACACCATCCGACCCGTGGGGGTCTGCAGGGCGCCGGTGATGGTCACGGCGAGGCGCTCTCCGCTGCGGCCATGGGCACCATCGATCACCACCATCGTTCCGTCATCGAGGTAGCCCACCCCCTGGTGTGACTCCTTGCCGTCGCGCACCACCTTCAGGTTCAACTCATCGCCCGGTTGCACTTCGGGGCGCAGGGCGATCACCAGTTCGCTCAGGTTCATCACCTTGACCGACTGCACCTCGGCGACCTTGGCGAGGTTGTAGTCGGCGGTGAGCAGGGTGCCCCCGGTGTCGGCCGCCAGCTTCAGCAGCTTGTCGTCGACGCCGTTGCCCTCGTAGCGGGTGGTGTTCACCACCAGGCGCCGCCCGTAGCGCTCCCGCAGGCTGCTGAGCAGCTTCAGGCCGCGGCGACCCCTGTTGCGCTTTTCGGCGTTGGAGGAATCAGCCAGAGCCTGAAGTTCGTCGATCACCGACTGGGCCACGATCACCTGGCCTTCCAGCAGGCCCGAGTGCAGCAGGCCGCGGATGCGGCCGTCGATGATCACGCTGGTGTCGAGAATCTTGGCGCTGGCCGGCATCAGCACCCCATCGGCCACGAGCAGGGCCTCGGTGCTGTTGGGGTTGAACAGGCGCAACAGCGTGCGGCCGTGCACCTCAGCGAGGTTGTACCCCGACACCCCGAAGAACACGTTGGCCGCCACCGCCGCCAGGGGCTTCACCAGCACCAGCTCCCAGGGGAGCGAGAGGAACAGGATTGGGGAGATGAGCAAGTTGGCCACCAGCAGGCCAAGGATCAGGCCCACGGCCCGGCTCACCAGCAGGTCGGTGGGCATGGTGCGCACCTGCTCCATCAAGCGGCGCCGCAGCCGCTGAAACACCACCCCAGCCAGCAGGCCCACCAGGGCGCCGCCACCTCCCAGGATCCAGCTCAGCTGCTCCAGGTTGCCGATGCGGATCAGTTGCTGCTCCGGTAGCAGGTCCACACCGAGCCAGCCCGCAGCGGCCCCGGAGACCACAAACAGCACCAGGATGAGGGTGTCCACCATGGCCTGTGCTGTGGCTGCCGATCTCTCTGAAAGCGCAGCATGCCCTATTCCGGTGGCTTTGGCCCAGAGAGGTAACCGCCCCATCGCCCTGCGCCCCCCCCGCAGCGCTTATCTGCACATCCCGTTTTGCCATCGCCGCTGCTTCTACTGCGACTTCCCGGTGGTGCCCCTGGGGGATCGGGCCAGCGCCGAGCCGGGGGCCCCGGGGAGCCGCTCGATGGAGGTCTATCTCGAGCAGATCAAGGGCGAAATCCGCCGCGCCCCTGGTGGGCCGCCCCTCTCAACGGTGTACATCGGTGGGGGAACCCCCTCGCTGCTGAGCGTGGAGCAGATCGCGGGCTTGCTGGCGGAGCTCGCCTCTCATTACGGACTGTCGGAAGGGGCGGAGGTGAGCCTGGAACTCGATCCCGCCAGCTTTGATCAGGACCGCCTGTTCGGTTATCTGCAGGCGGGGGTCAATCGGGTCAGCCTCGGCGGCCAGAGCTTCGATGACGCGGTGCTGGAGCGCCTGGGTCGCCGCCACCGTCGCGCCGATCTGCTGGAGGCGGCGCAGTGGTTACAGAGCGCCGAGCGCTGTGGATCGTTGCGCAGCTGGAGCCTCGATTTGATCCAGAGCCTGCCGGGCGCGCAGCTGGAGCAGTGGACTGCGCAGCTGGAGCAGGCGATCGCCCTGTCGCCGCCCCATCTCTCGATCTACGACCTGATCCTGGAGCCCGGCACCGTGTTTGAGCGCCGGGAGGCCCGTGGAGAGCTGGCGTTGCCGGAAGACGATCTCTCGGCCGACCTGATGGAACTCACCGCCCGAAGCCTCGCTGCCGCGGGCTATGGGCACTACGAAATTTCCAACTACGCCAAGCCTGGGCATGCCTCGCGGCACAACCGCGTTTATTGGAGCGGGGCTGGGTGGTGGGGGTTCGGCATGGGGGCTACAGCAGCGCCTTGGGGCCAGAGGCAGGCCCGTCCGCGCACGCGGGAGGGCTACGCCCATTGGTTGCAGCAGGATCACGATCTGCCTCCTGCTCCGATGCCCTTCGATGAGCGGGTGATGGTGGGGCTGCGCCGCCGTGAGGGCGTTGCCCTGGTGGCCTTGGCCTCGGCTTGCGGGGTGTCCTCTCGGGAGCTGGCGGAGCTGGAGCAGCGTTGGCAGGGCTTTGTCGAGCGGGGCTTGCTGCTTCAGGAGGGAACTCGCTGGCGGCTCAGCGATCCAGAGGGGTTGGCTCTGAGCAATGCGGTGCTGCGGGAGCTGCTGGAGTGGTGCTCGCAGCGGGCTGAAGACTGCCAATCCAGCCCCTGAGGGCGTCCACGCACAGCTGCCGTCCGTTGATCAGGGGCGGGCAGAAGGGCGGCTGTTTCGTCGTGAGCCCCAGCAGGTCGGCGGTCACGCGCACCTGTCCATCGCACTGCTCTCCAGCGCCGATGCCGATCACGGGGATCGTCAGCTCCTGGGTGAGGGAAGCCGCCAGCTCAGCGGGCACGTGCTCCAGCACTAGAGAGAAGCAGCCGGCGGCCTCCAGGTCGCGGGCACAGCGGCGCAGACGCTCCTGGCTGAGGGGGTCATTGGCCTGGCGGCGGTAGCCCAGGCGATGCACCGACTGGGGTGTGAGCCCCAGATGCCCCATCACCGGGATCCCGTTGCGCACAAGACGGTCCACTACCGCCAGGGTCTCCGGTTCGCCGCCCTCGAGTTTGACGGCTGCGGCGGGACTGTTCTTGAGCACCTGCCCGGCGGCGGCCATGGCCTCATCGAGCCCGCATTGATAGCTGAGAAAGGGCAGGTCGGTGATGATCAGCGGGCGCTGGTTGAGGGGGCGCTGCAGCCCACGGCCCACGGCCCGGCTGTGGAGCACCATCTCCTCGAGGGTCACCGGCAGCGTGGTGGCGTGACCCAGCACCACCATGGCCAGGGAGTCGCCCACCAGGATCGCGTCGGCTCCGGCCTCTTCCGCCATGGCAGCAGAGAGGGCATCCCAGGCCGTGAGCACGGCGATCGGCCGGCCTTCCTGCTTGCAGGTGAGCAGATCAGCAGGTCGCACCGGGTGAGCCCCTTGATAGGTGGTGCACATTGCTAGCATCCGACCGACTCGGACCCATGCGGCCCGGACGCCCAAATCTGGTCAGGACCGGAAGGGAGCAGCCACACGGGATGCTCTTGGCAGGCGTGGACTCCGGGTCACCCTCTTCACTGAAAGCCCCCAGAGTGCAAGGCGCACCCTGGGGGCTTTTGGGATTGCAACGCTGATCGGATCGATCAGCTGTTGTTCTGACGGTTCAGCAGGAAGGAGGGGATGGCAGCGCCGGGCAGGTTGGCGTCATTGCTCTCATTGCTCACGAAGCTGCTGATGGAGCGCTCGGGGCGGTAGGCCCCGCCACCCTCAAAGCCGGTGGCGATCACTGTCACGTGGATCTCGCCCTCGAGCTTCTCGTCGACCACAGCGCCAACGATGATGTTGGCCTCGGGGTCGACCACGTCGTAGATCACTTCGGAGGCAGTGGTCATGTCCTCGAGGGTCATGTCCTTGCCGCCGCTGATGTTGATCACACAGCCCTTGGCGCCATCGATTCGAGCCGACTCCAGCAGAGGGCTGTTGATGGCGGCTTGAGCGGCCTCGCTGGCACGGGAGCGGCCGGAGCCCACTCCCAGGCCGAGCAGGGCGGTGCCGGCGTCGTTCATGACCGAGCGCACATCGGCGAAGTCAACGTTCACCAGGCCGGGCTTGGTGATGATGTCGGTGATGCCCTTCACGCCCATGCGCAGCACGTCGTCCGCAGCGCGGAAGGCATCCTGCAGCGGCGCTCCGGCAATGGCTTCGCGCAGGCGGTCGTTGGGGATGACGATCAGGGTGTCGACATGTTCTGACAGACGGGCGATGCCCTCCTCCGCCTGACGCATGCGACGGCGACCCTCAAAGCCGAAGGGCTTGGTGACGATGCCCACGGTGAGGGCGCCGCATTCTTTGGCCACCTCGGCCACCACCGGAGCGGCGCCGGTGCCGGTGCCGCCGCCCATGCCAGCGGCGATAAACACAAGATCCGCCCCTTGAAGGGTCTGTGCGAGGTCGGTGCGGGATTCCTCGGCGGCCTTCTGGCCGATGGCAGGGTTGCCCCCGGCACCCAGACCGCGGGTCAGCTTCTGACCCAGTTGCACCCGCTGCTTGGCTGCCGATTGCAGCAGCGCTTGTGCATCGGTATTGAGCACGCGATAACCAACGCCCTCGAGATCCGACAGGATCATGCGGTTCACGGCGTTGCTGCCGCCTCCGCCGACACCGATCACCTCAATCCGTGCCGACTGGCTCGGGACAATCCCGCTCGAGCCATTGCTGGTGACGGCACTGAGGCCCTCGGGTGCAATCTCCATAGCAGGTCTCATGCCGTTGGTGCTTCGCAGCATTATGTCGTTGATCCTGCCGATCAAAGGCTGGTATCGGCATACCTTTGCCGCCCAAAGCCCAGAGCGCAACGGCCTGTCACCGTTTGCGTGTTTTCAGTCGGCTGCTGGAGCAGCTGGGCTGGTCGCCTTCGGCACCGGTTTGGCCGGCAGCCCCAGCTCCGGCTGCTCGGGATCCGTCAGGTCGATCGACTGAACCTTCAGGCTGCGGATCTGCTCGGGCAGCTCCTTGGAGAGATGGCGCAGCACATCCAGGCGCTCCGGGAGGCGGGTGTCAGGAGGACCCAGGTGGATGTCACCGAGGGCGGCGGTGCGCAGCCAGAGGCTGCCGTTGGGTTCAAAGCGCACCTGCTGCAGGGGGCTCCCCAGGTGGTTGCGTTGCGCCAGCACCTGAGCGAGGGGTGGACGCAGGTGCTCCTGCCATCCCACCACCATCACCGTGGGGGCGGAGGTGTTCGAACCCCCCTCGTGCTGGCGGCGCGTCATCCAGTTGCCCAGGCGATCGACGAAGCCCGTCTCAAAGCCTGTGCGCGTGCGGCGTTGCGCCTGGGCGACCGCCTCGCGATCCACCAGCTTGATCTGCAGGCGTGGCGGCAGCATCAGCCGATTGACCTGCACGTAGTCCACCGGCAGACCCGCTGATAGCTGCCGGGCGAGCAGCTGCGGTCTGAGGGTGAGCAGCTGCAGGGGGAGGCGCAGCTTGCCTTCCTGGATCACCCTCTCGCGGTTCACCTGTCGGCTGCCGATCACCTCGATCTGCGACGGATCACGCACCACCCAGCCCTGCTGGAGAAGCAGCCAGCCCATGGCTCCGGCGCTGCCACTGAGCACGGCAATTCGCCAGATCTGTTTCCAGCGCTCCTGGCGGCGTTCCTGACGCAGCTGCTTGCGGCGCTCGAGGGCCAGGTTCGAGCGGGTGGATGTTTCGCTCACAGCTCGCAGCGGGAGCGGGACATCAGTTCGGTGATCCAGCGGCGGGCGCGATCGGCATCGGCGAAGGGCACATCCTGGTGGCCGCTGGGGCTGAACAGGCGGAGGCGGCAGGCTCCTTGGGATTCATCGGTGAGAGGTGCTTCACCGGAGCCGAGGGCCAGCAGCTCGACCTTCTCGAGGGTCTTCACCTCGAACTGCCCCTTCTCCAGGAGCTTGCCCGATTCGAACACGCTCCAGCTGAGCATTCCATCGATCAGGCGGGCGCCGCCGCAATCGTCGAGCTTCGAGAGCTCTGCGCCGTCGGCCCATTCCCGAAACAGGCGCTGACGCCGCCGCTCCAGCCAGCCCAGGGCCGTGATCAGTGGAAAGACCACCAACAGGGGTAGCCAGAGCAGGCCGTGACTCATGCGGCTTCCGCCCTCCCCCCGATCGCTGGTTGGCCCGATTCTTGCGCCAGTTGCACCAGTTGGTGCACTAGCTCTTCAAGCGGTAACCCGCTGGCCTCCCAGAGCATCGGGTACATGCTCTGGCTGGTGAAGCCCGGCAGGGTGTTGATCTCGTTGAGCCAGAGCTCACCGCGGCTCTGGTCGTAGAAGAAATCCACGCGGGAGAGGCCTTCGGCGGCCACGGCGCGGCAGGCGGCGATGGCCATGCTGCGGGCCCGTTCCGTGATCTCTTCTGGCACCTGGGCTGGAATCA
This sequence comes from Cyanobacteria bacterium M_surface_10_m1_298, assembly GCA_016882485.1. GTDB lineage: Bacteria > Cyanobacteriota > Cyanobacteriia > PCC-6307 > Cyanobiaceae > Vulcanococcus. The sequence continues at coordinate 10,703 of VGPT01000030.1, read as the reverse complement.
CCGTGTGGCTTTTGCCTTCGCTGTATTTGGTGTCGTAGTCGTACCAGTCGGCGTCGAAGCAGATTTCACCGAGCACCGAGGCGTGCATCTCCCGCCGGCCGAGCACGGCGCACTCCAGCTCGCGAGCGTTGACGCCCTGCTCCACCACCAGGCGGGGGTCATGGCTGGCGGCCAGCTCCAGGCCCTGCAGGAGTTCAGAGCGGTTGGTGGCTTTGCTGATCCCCACCGAGGAGCCGAGATTGGCGGGCTTGATGAAGCAGGGGTAACCCAGTTGCTGCTCGAGGCGCTGGATCAGGGCATTGGCATCAGTTCGTATCTCAACGGCATCCACGCAGGCGTAGGGCACCTGGGGCAGGCCGGCGGCGGCGAAGGCGGCCTTCATCGCCTGCTTGTCCATTCCCACCGCTGAGCCGAGCACACCGGAGCCCACGAACGGCACCTGCATCAGGCTGAACAGCCCCTGAATCGTGCCGTCTTCCCCATTGGGGCCGTGCAGAACGGGCACCCACAGCTGCATGTCGAGGGCACCTTCGGGGAAGCCCTGGAATCCTGGGCGCAGGGGCGCGGCGGGCAGTTCCTCGAGGCTGGCGGGCGTGCCCTTCGCCAGCACCGCATCCGCGACAGCTGGGGGCCACCAGTGTCCCCATTGATCGATGTAGAAGCAGCTCAGCCGGTAGCGGCTGGCGTTGGCGCCGCGGCGTAGGGCTGCGGCCACCGTGTTGGCCGAGCGGATCGACACCGCATGCTCACCGGAGACCCCACCGAACACCAGGCCGAGTTGCATGGGTTCGCTGGTCATGGGCGCGTGAATCGAGAGGCCAAACGTATCAGCGATCTCGGCGCTGACCAGGCCTACGGCTGGGCTGTTCCGCTGAGGGAGAAGGCCCGCACCTCCTCGATGCGCACCTCGACCAGATCCCCCGGTTGCCATTGGCCGCCATCGGCGCGGGCAGCAGGGAAGAAGGTGAGCCGGTTGGTGCGGGTGCGGCCCATCACCTGGCTGTCGTCCTTGGGATTGATGCCCTCCACCAGAACCTGTTCGCTGCGGCCTGCGTAGCGGGCACTCCGCTCCCTGGCCTTGCGCTCCACCAGGGCATTGATCTCGCGCAGGCGCTCCACCTTCACTTCTTCGCTCAGCTGATTCGGCCAGTCGGCGGCGGGGGTGTTGGGGCGAGGGGAGTAGGCGGCGGTGTTCACCTGATCGAAGCCGATCTCGTCGATCAGGGCGAGGGTGCGGCGGTATTGGGCGTCGGTTTCACCGGGGAAGGCCACGATCACATCGGCGCTGATCGAGGCATCGGGCATGCGATCGCGGATGCGCTCGATGATGCGGCGGTAGCGATCCACGGTGTAGCCGCGGGCCATCGCCTTGAGCACGTCGTCGTCGCCGCTCTGGAAGGGGACGTGGAAGTGCTCGCACACCTTGGGCAGATCGGCGCAGGCATCGATCAGCCGTTCGGTGAAGTAGCGCGGGTGGCTGGTGGCGAAGCGGATGCGCTCGAGGCCCTCCACGTCGTGCACGAACTGCAGCAGGTCGGTGAGGGTGTGCTGGCGGCGGCCCTCCGGCGTGATGCCAGGGAGATCACGGCCATAGGCATCAATGTTCTGGCCCAGCAGGGTGATCTCCTTGAACCCCTGGGCGGCAAGGCCTTCCATCTCCAGTTTGATCGCCTCCGGTAGGCGCGATTGCTCCTTGCCGCGCACCGAGGGCACCACGCAGTAGGTGCAGCGCTCGTTGCACCCGTAGATCACGTTCACCCAGCCGCAGATGCTGCTGTCGCGGCGGGCGGTGGTGATGTCTTCGAGGATGTGGTGCTCTTCGGTGGCCACCACTTGCTGGCCCTGCTCCACCTGAGCCAGCAACACATCGAGGCGGTTGGCGTGCTGGGGGCCCATCACCAGATCGAGCTCGGGCACGCGTCGCAGCAGCGATTCGCCCTCCTGCTGCGCCACGCAGCCAGCCACCACCAGGGTGAGGTTGGGGTTGGTGCGTTTGCGCTGCGCCTGACGGCCTAGGTAGCTGTAAACCTTCTGCTCGGCGTTATCGCGGATCGTGCAGGTGTTGTAGAGCACCAAATCGGCCTCCAGCTCGGCCTGGGCTTCGCGGTAGCCCATCGATTCGAGAATCCCGGCCATGCGCTCGGAATCCGCCTTGTTCATCTGGCAGCCAAAGGTGGTGATCCAGTAGCTGCCGCGCCCGTCAGCGGCCGCCGTGGGTGCAGCCGGGGCGCTGAGTTGTGTCGCCGTCATCGCTCCAGTTTCCGGTATCGCCGGAGCGGCTTGTGGCGAGTGGGCATCATGCGTGCCAGCTTGAAGGCAGCGCCGAGGGGCCATGCGCCTTCGCCTGCATCGCTTCCCTCTGAATAAGGCTGTGCCCCTGGCCATCAGCAGAGGCACCACCAGCGCCGTGGAGCATCTGCTGGTGGAGCTGGAGCACGACGGGGTGAGGGGCCGGGGGGAAACCGGCGGGTTCGACACGGGCCACCGCCACTACGACACCGAGGCGATCACGCTGGAACTGGAGGCGTTGGCGCCGCAGCTTGAGAGCCTCGAACCGCAGCCCTTGCAGGCCCTCGAGCCTCTGCTAGCCGGCCTGAGCCCACCGGCGCGCTGCGGCCTGGATCTGGCCCTGCACGACTGGTGGGGGCAACGCCTGGGGCTGCCGCTGCATCGGCTCTGGGGCCTGGATCCAGGGGCCTGTGTCGCCACCAGCGTCACCCTCGGGCTTGGAGAGCCCTCGGCGGTGTTGGCGCGGCTCGAGCGTTGGCGGCTGCAGCTGCCGTCTACTCGCATCAAGCTCAAGCTGGGTTCCCCCGATGGCGTCGACCACGACCGCGCCCTGGTGGAGGTGGTGCGCTCAGCCCTGCGCCCCGGCGATGAGCTGCAGATCGATGCCAATGGCGGCTGGAATCCTGATGGGGCCCGGCAGATGATTCCGTGGCTGGCCGATCAGGGGGTTGTGCTGGTGGAGCAACCTCTGCCGCCCCAGCCTGATCTTGAGGCCGATACGGCTGGGTTTAAGGCGTTGAAGGGTCTGGCTCCGGTGCCGTTGGTGGCCGATGAGAGCTGTTGGGATCTTGCCGATCTCTGGCGCCTGGCCCCCCATGTGGATGGCATCAACATCAAATTGGTGAAGTGCGGTGGTCTCTCGGAGGGATTGCTGATGGCTCGAACGGCAAGGCGGCTTGGCTTGGGTGTGATGCTCGGCTGCTATTCCGACGGCGGCCTGCTCAACAGCGCTGCCGCCCAGCTGCTGCCCCTGGTGCAGTGGCCCGATCTCGACAGCCATCTCAACCTGCTCGATGACCCCTTCGCAGGCCCCGATCGCGATGGGGATGTGCTGCGCCCCTCTGCGCGAGCGGGCCTCGGCGCCCAGGAGGCGATCTGAATGTTGCGCTCTGACGCCCCGGTGGTGCTCCTGCTCCATGGCGGCAGTGACAACCTCTCTGGCAAAACCGGCCTGGCGATGCTGCGCTACCGCCAGGGCCCGATCGTGGCGGTGATCGATCCCGCCCATGCCGGGGAGGATCTCCAGACCCTCACGGGGATCCCCTGCTCAGTGCCGTTGGTGGCCGACATGGCTGCAGCCCTGCCCTACGGGCCGGAGGTGGCCGTGGTGGGGTTGGCTCCCTCCGGTGGGCGTTTGCCGCTGGAGATGCGCTCCGATGTGGTGCATGCGCTCCGCTCTGGTCTGAGCCTCGCCAGTGGTTTGCACAGCCGGCTGGCGGAGGATCCGGAGTTTGCGAAGGTTCCCCTGGCCTCGGGCCAGTGGATCTGGGATCTTCGCCAGGAGCCGGAGGATCTGGAGGTGGCCACGGCCCGCTGCGCGGCCCTGCCCTGCCGCCGGGTGCTGGCGGTGGGATCCGATATGGCCGTGGGCAAGATGAGTGCCTGCCTGGAGTTGCAACGGGCGGCCCTGGCCCAGGGCCTCGATAGCCGTTTTGTCGGAACGGGCCAGGCTGGGATCCTGATCAGCGGTCAGGGGGTGGCCCTTGATGCCGTGCGCGTCGACTACGCCGCCGGCTCGGTGGAGGCCGCCGTGATGGCGGCGTCGCAGGGGGCGGGCCCGGAGGCCGTGGTGCTGGTGGAGGGCCAGGGCTCCCTCTGCCATCCAGGCTCCACCGCCACCCTCCCTTTAATGCGGGGCAGTCAGCCCACCGATCTGCTCCTGGTACACAGGGCAGGGCAGACCCACGTGCGCACCCGGCCCGGGGCGGTGCCGGTGGCCATCCCCCCGCTGCCGGAGTTGATCAGCACCTGCGAGGCTGTCGCCGCTTTGGGACGACCCGATGGCCTGCGCCCCAAGGTGCGCGCCGTTGCCCTGAATACGGCTCTGTTGGATGAGCGATCTGCGGCGGATCAGGCGCAGCAGCTTGCCGATCAGCTCGGATTGCCGGTGCTCGATCCCGTGCGCCATGGGGCAGGTGGCCTGTTGAGGGCTGTGCTGGCTCCGGCTTGAGTCGGTTGCGTGACGAAAAAAGAAACCCCAGGATTCCCGATCAGAATCCTGGGGTTCACAAAAGGGGCGAGCGAGGGGACTTGAACCCCCGAATGCCGGGACCACAACCCGGTGCCTTAACCACTTGGCTACGCCCGCCAGGGCTGCCGAATCCTATCAATGCGACTCCTGCTTCACGATGGCCTGCGCACCCGCTGATTGCCGTTGGGCCTGGGCCACGGCCGCTGGTATCGCCGTGGCGGGGTTGGCCCTGAGCAATCCCGGCCCTGTCGACTTTGAGGCCTTCGCGGGCGATCGCCTTGTGGAGCTGGCCAGCCGCGAACTGTGTAGTCCCGGTGGATTGCCCCTGGTGGCGCAGCTGGTGATCAGGAACTGCCCGGAGTTGGTGGCCAGCCAGCGGCAGGTGCTGGGGCAGTTGGCCTGGGCCGGCAGCCGCCGCTACAACGCGGGTCTGTTCAGCCTCTACTCCACGGAGCTGGGTGGCCAGACGCTCCTGCCCGGGCTCACGGTGCCCCGCTATCAAGCCCTGACCCTGGCGGGCGCCGGTCAGCTGCTGGTGCTGCAGAGTTCCCAGAAGGACAGCCCGCTGCAGCAGCGTTGATGCCTTTGGCTGAGAGCCACACCCTTGAGCTGCGTCTGCCGCGGGTGCTGCTGGATCCTGGCCGGAGCGATCTGCCCTGCGGTGATCAGGAGGGCCTGCTCTCTCTGCGTCTGCAGTGGTGCGATGGGGTGATCACAGCGATGGAGGCCATCGCGGCCGATCCCTCCCATCGGCTGGCGATCACTCCCCTGGTGGATGCCCACGTTCACCTCGATAAAGCCTTCAGCTGGGAGCACTTCCCCAACCGAGCCGGCACGATGCAGGGGGCCCTGGCCGCCAACTGGCGAGAAGGCGAGCAGCGCAGCGCTGAGCAGGTGTTCCAGCGCGGAAGCCGAGCACTCGAGCAGGCCTGGCGCTACGGCCTGCGGGCCCTGCGCAGCCATGTGGACAGTGGATCGGCCTGCGGGGAGCCCAGCTGGGAAGCCCTGCTGCAGCTGCAAGAGCAGTGGCGCGGGCGCATCGATCTGCAATTGGTGGCCCTCGCTCCGCTTCCTTTCTGGAGCCAACCGGAGGGGGAGCTGCTGGCGCGGCAGCGGGCGGCCTGCGGCGGGCTGCTGGGTGGGGTGATCGGTCCTCCCTTTGCCGACTCCAACCGCGACGGCGAGTCGCTGCAGCGCCTGTTGGAGTTGGCAGCTGATCTGGGTTGCGGCATCGATCTGCACATTGATGAAAGTGCCGAGGCTCCTGCGGCGGGATTGCAGCTGCTGCTGCGGCAGTTGGATCGCTGGCATCCCGGAGTGCCGATCACCTGCAGTCACGCCAGCAGCCTGGCGTTGTTGCCGGAAGGGCAAGCCCGCCGGCTCGCCCAGCGGATGCAGCGGCATCGCTTGGCGGTGGTGGCCCTGCCCACCACCAACTTCTGGCTGTTGGGACGCCCCCAGGAACAACAGATGGCTCGGCGCCCCTCGGCTCCGGTGCGGCTGCTCCAACAGGAGGGGGTTGCGGTGGCGATCGGAGCGGACAACGTGCAGGACCCCTGGTATCCCGGCGGTGACTTCGATCCGCTGGAGTTGTTGCGTCTGGCCTTTCGCGCCTTCCACACCCCGCCCTGGCAGCGCCAGGGATTGATGCCGTTCACCACCATCCCCTCGGCCCTGATGAACCTGGCCTGGGATGGTGTGCTGCGGGTGGGCGGACCCGCCGATCTGCTGCTCACCTCCGCCACCAGCTGGTCTGATGTTTTGGCCCGTCCGCCCCAACGCCGGGTGCTGCGCCAGGGGCAGTGGCTTCCGGCTCCTGAATCCGGCAGCCTGCTCTGATGCTTCCCACCCCCGATCTGCCCTCCGCCCTGCCGGCTGGCTTGCCCGCTGCGGCGAGCCCTGAGCAGCTGGATGCCCTGGCGGCTGACCTGCGGGCGGCCGGCTTGGAGCCCCTGCGCAGTGCCGGCGAGTTGGAGGGGCTCTCAGCCGATGGCTTTGTCTATTCCCCGGTGTTGCAACCGTTGCTCTGCGGCCTGCGGGCGCAGTTGGGGGTGCGGGTCGCCACTGTGGAGCAGGTGCTGCAGGTGGCGGCGGCCTGCGGGCGCCATCGCGTCAGCCTCACGCTGCGGGGTGCGGCCACCGGCAACTACGGCCAGTGCATCCCGCTCGCCGGTGGTCTGGTGCTGGAGACCAGTGGCCTCAATCGCCTGCGGCAGCTGCAGGCCGGCAGCGGAGTGTTCACGGCGGAGCCCGGCATCCTGCTGTCGGATCTCGATCAGCAGTTGCAGCAGGCCGGCCGCGAGCTGCGGCTGGTGCCCAGCACCATGCGCACGGCCACCCTTGGGGGTTACGTCGCCGGCGGATCCGGTGGCATTGGTTCGCTGCGCTGGGGCTTCTTGCGGGATCCCGGACACCTGCTGGGAGCGGAGGTGGTCAGCGTGGAACCGCAGCCGCGCCTGCTCCAGCTCGATGCCACGGGGGCACAGCCCCTCAACCACGCCTATGGCTGCAATGGCATCTTCACCGCCCTGACGATGACCAGCGCGGCGGCGGTGCCTTGGCAGCAGCTGGTGCTGGAGTTCCCCGAGTGGTCTCGGGCCCTGGCGGCGGCGCAGCAGTTGCCGGCCTCGGCCCTGCTGCTGAATGCCCTCTGCGCTGTGGAGGCGGCGGTGGCGGCGCGTTTGCCCTGGCCGCAGGGATGCCCCGGAGCGGATGGCACCGGGCACCGCCTGCTGCTGTTGGCGGCCCCTGATGCGCTGCCGCTGTTGCGCAGCTGGCTGCCTGAACTCGGGGGGCAGCTGATCTGGCAGGCCCCCCAGGGGCAGAGCCGCGGCTTACCCCTGCGGGAGCTCACCTGGAATCACACCACCCTGCATCTGCGCAGTCACGATCCTGGGCTCACCTACCTGCAGCTGATGCTTCCGCAGCCAGAGGGCCCTGCCTTGGATGGGTTGCGGGCGCGCTGGGGTGATGACCTGCTCTGGCATCTGGAGGCGGTGCGCAGCATGGGTCGCCAGCGCCTGGCCTGCCTGCCCCTGGTGCGCTGGCGCGGCCCTGAGCAGTTGCAGGCGTTGATTGATCACGCCCGCGAGCTGGGCTGCCTGTTGTTCAACCCCCATGCGATCAGCGTGGAAGACGGAGGGCTTGGCGTGGTGGATGCCGACCAGGTGGCCGCCAAGCTTGACTACGACCCCGCCGGTTTGCTCAACCCCGGCAAACTGCGCGGCTGGAGCTAGCAGCCGAGGCTGGCTCGGGTGTCGACCCCGGTGATCGGGTTGGTGCCGCTGGCCCGGCTGCAGAGGCTGCGTACATCGGCGCGATCCAGCAAGGCATCGCTGAAATCGGCGTTCTCCACCAGGGCCCCGCTGAAGCTGCTGCCGGAGGCGATCACCCCCACCAGCACCGCACCGCGCAGATCGGTTCCGCTCATATCAGTGCGATCCAACAGCACGTCGGAGAGATCGGCCCCGCTGAAGTTGGCCTCCGGGAAGGCCCCCTGGGTGAGGATCGCGCCGTGCAGGTTGGCGCCACTGAAGTTGGCCCCTTTGCCTACGGCACCGGCAAAGGAGGTGTTGGCCAGCTGCTGGCCGGAGAAGTCCTTGCCGCTCTGATTGGTGAGGGTGTAGTCGACCGTGTCCTGGAACAGGGCGCGATCCTGCAGTCCCACGCCGGCACTGGTGTCGAGGGCGGCTGCCGCCCCGGCCCAGGGCACCAGGAGCAGCAGGGCGATGAGCCAGCTGAACAGGCGTGGGAATGTCATCGGCAGCGGCGGCTCTGGTGTCAGTCTGTCGCCTCCACAAGCGGCAGCAGCGCGCCCACCAGATACAACGAGCCGCAGGCCACCGGCAGATTGGGCGACTCCACGAGCCAGGGCAGGTTGCTGGCTAGATCAGCCTCGGCAGCATCCAACGTGGTGGATTCAGCCAGGGCAGGATCCAGGGCCGCGCGCAACTCCGCAGCGCTCCAGCTGCTGTGCTCCGGCAGGGCGCAGATCCGCAGCTGATCGCCGGGTTGCAGCAGCAGGCGCAGCAGTTCGGGCGCGTCCTTGTGCCGCTGGATGCCGATCAGCCAGCGGCGGGCACCGCCTGTCAGCTCCCGCCGCAGGGCCGCGGCGGCCGGAGGGTTGTGGGCGCCATCGAGCAGCAGCGGCCGCCCTGCAAAGCAGCGACGCTCGAGGCGACCGGCCCAGCGTGCGGATTCCAGTCCTTGGCTGATCGCGCTTGGGCCGATGCTCCACCCCTGGGCGCGCAAGGCCTCAATCGCCCCCAGGGCGACGGCGGCGTTGAGGCGTTGCAGGTCGCCCTGAAGGCCAAGACGGGGGCCGCCCTCCTGCTCCGATGGCAGGGGGTGGCACCACTGCAGCCTGCAGCCCAGCCGCTTCGCTTCCTTCTCCAGCACAGCTGCGGCGTCAGGGTGTTGCGGACCGCTGATCGCTACCGCTCCCTGGTGCATCACCGCAGCTTTCTCCCGGGCGATGGCCGCGAGGCTGTCGCCGAGATGTTCGGTGTGGTCCATGCCGATGCTGGCGAAGGCCAGAACCGAGCGCTTGGAATGAGCGGTGGTGGCATCGAGGCGGCCCCCCAGGCCCACCTCCAGCACGGCCAGCTCCACCTGCGCTTCAGAGAAGGCCACGAAGCTGGCCACCGTGATCAGTTCAAAGGGGGTGAGGTCGTGGCGCAGGGCCAGGGGCTGTAGACGTTGCAGCAGGCTTTTCAGCTGGGCCTCACTGATCAGCCCCACGGGCAGCCGGATGCGCTCGCACCAACTGATCAGGTGGGGTGAGGTGTAGAGCCCGCAGCGCAGGCCCGCCGCTGTGGCGATGCGCTCGACCATCGTGGCGATGGATCCCTTGCCATTGGTGCCGGCCACCTGCACCACCTGAAACGATCGCTCGGGATGCCCCAGCTCAGCCAGGGCTGCTTCGATGCGCTCCAGCCCCAGGTCGACGCCCCGGCGGCTGAAGGGAGCGATCAGTTCGGCGAAGGGGTCGGTGCTTGGCACGCCTTCAGGGCACGCTCGAGGCGCTTCACCGCTTCGCGGATATGGCGGGGCTGGATCGTCAGAGGGGGCACAAAGCGCACCACGTTGGTGCCGGCGGGCACCAGCAACAGGCCTTCGGCCATGGCCGCTTTCACCACATCAATGGCCACAGGACCATCGGCGCGCAGCACGAGGCCCTGCAGCAATCCCCAGCCCCGCACCCCTTCAATCACCAGCGGGTGTCGGCTGGCGAGATCCAACAGCCGCTCCTGCAGCAGCTTGCCCATGGCTTCGGCATGGGCCGGCAGGTTGCGCCGATAGAGCTCTTCGGCCACGGTGAGACCTGCCCTGCAGGCCATGGGGTTGCCCCCGAAGGTGCTGGCGTGCTCACCGGGTTTGAGCTGGTCGGCTTTGGCCTTTACGCAGAGCGCCCCGATCGGGAAGCCACCCCCCAAACCCTTGGCGAGGGTGAAGGCATCGGGCTCGATGCCGAGCTTCTGATAACCCCAGAGGCAGCCGCTGCGGCCCACCCCCACCTGCACCTCATCGAGGATCAGCAGGATGTTGTAGCGGTCGCAGAGCTCCCGCACCCGCTTGAAGAAGGCGGGATTGCCCGGGTTGACGCCCCCTTCCCCCTGCAGCGGCTCCAGCAGAACGGCCGCCACCCGCGGACCGGCGGCCTCGCACTTGTGCAGCAGGGCTTCGAACGCCGCAATGTCGTTGTAGGGGAAGTAGCGGAATCCCTGCACCATCGGCTCAAAGCCCTGGTGGTATTTCGGCTGCCCGGTCGCCGTGACCGCCGCCAGGGTGCGGCCATGGAAGCTGGCCTGGGCGCTGAGGATCAGCGGGCCGCGCTCGGAACTGGTGTCGATGCCGCGCACCACATGTCCGTGTTTGCGGGCGAGCTTGATGGCGGCTTCGTTGGCTTCAGCGCCGGAGTTGCAGAAGAAGACGCTGTCGGCGCAGCTGTTGTCGCGGATCCAGCCCGCCAGCTGCTCCTGTTCCGGAACCCGGTAGAGATTGGAAACGTGCTGCAGTTTGCGCAGCTGCCGTGCGAGGGCGCTGCGCAGGGCACGGCTGCTGTGGCCGAGGGTGCAAACGGCGATGCCGGCGACGCCATCGAGGTAGCGACGCCCGTTGGAATCCCAAACCCAGACCCCTCGACCGCGCACCAGCTCGAGCGGAAAACGCCCGTAGGTGTTCATCACCGCCGAGTCCCCCGGAGGGGTTTTGGGCGGCGGGG
>VGPT01000029.1 GCA_016882485.1 Cyanobacteria bacterium M_surface_10_m1_298 | reverse complement strand
CGCCCGGGAGCAGAGGGATGTGGCCCACGGCCTGGGCGCCATCGCAATGGAGGCGGATGCCTCGCTTCTGGCAGAGCTCGGCGATGGAAGCGAGGGGCTGAAGCACGCCGATTTCGTTGTTGGCCGCCATCACGCTCAACAGAAGGGTGTTCTCATCGAGGGCCCCCTCCAACAGCTCCAGATCCACCAGCCCATCCCCCCTGGGTTGGAGGGTGATCAGCTCAAAGCCATGGCCCGCCAGATAACGCAGCGGATCGAGCACGGCCCGATGTTCCGTGCTCAGGCACACCAGCTTTCGGCGCGGCCCACCCGAGCGCAGTTCCGCTTCCGCCAGACCCTTGATCGCCAGGTTGTTCGCTTCGGTGGCCCCGCTGGTGAACACCACCCCACTGGCTTGCACCCCAAGGGCGGTGGCGATCTGGGAGCGAGCCAGTTCCACGGCCGCGGCGGCCTCCAAGCCCGGTCGATGCGATCGGCTCGACGGGTTGCCGCAGTGATCACTCCACAAGGGCGCCATCGCTTCCACCACCGCCCCCGCGCAGGGGGTGGTGGCGTGGTGATCGAGATAGATGACGCCAGGGGCCATGTCAGCCCATGCTGGCAAGCAAACCGCCAGCGCTGAGTCCATGGGTCGTCATCTGCCACTGCGGGCCCTCCGGGCGGCCCTCGCAGTCGCTCTGGCGCTGCCCCTCGCTGCTGGGGCTGAGGAAGAGCGTGATGGAGTGTTCTACAAGCCCGATGAGCAACGGCCGGCTGACCTGGTGGTGCTGCGTGAATGGAGCACCATCCAGGGCACCCACCTGATCGGGGTGCACGGCATGAAGCCCGATCCCAACGACCCCGCGGCTCGAACGATCGTGGTCTGGGTCGAGTCCCCCACCGGAGTGCAGCTGGCGGTCGACACGCTGCGTTGCAGTGCGAGCGCGCCGATGCGGCTGACCAAGCAGGCCAATCGCCTGCTGATCAAGGAGCTCAACCCCGGTGGTCAGATCACCGAGGCCAACCGGTTGGATCACCAGATCTGGTGGGCGGCCTGCCACCCGGAGCAGGCCGGCAAGAACCCCGCCCTACTGGCACCACTGGCGCGTCAGCTGGGCTATTCCGGACAACTGATCGAGCAGCAGCAGGTGCTGCCTGGCCAGCCTCGATAAATTGCGCCCATGAGCCTCGAACCTGAAGTGCCGGCGCCGCAGCCGCCCGCCCGCCTGCTGTTGGTCGACGACGAGCCCGGTCTGCGCACAGCAGTGCAGGCCTACCTGGAAGACGAGGGCTTCCAGGTCACCACGGCAGTCGATGGAGAAGACGGCTGGGCGAAGGCCCAGGACCTCCTCCCCGATGTCGTCATCAGCGACGTGATGATGCCCCGCCTCGACGGCTATGGGCTGCTGCGAAAGCTGCGCGACGACGAGCGCCTCGGCGGCACGCCGGTGATCTTCCTGACTGCCAAGGGAATGACCGCCGATCGCATCGAGGGCTTTCAGGCCGGCTGCGACGACTACATCCCCAAGCCGTTCGACCCCGATGAGCTGGTGGCGCGGGTGCACAACGTGGTGCGCCGCCAGGAGCGCTTGCTGCAGGAGGCCGCCCGCTTCGCCGATGCCGATATCGGTCAGATGGCCAAGCAGATCACCGAGATCCGCTCCCTGCTGGCCACCGGTGGCAGCAAGAAGCCGGGCGGCGCCGCCAAGCATGAGTTCACGCCGAGAGAAGCCTCGGTGCTGCAGCTGGTGGCGGAGGGAATGATGAACAAGGAGATCGCCCGGCGCCTGGAAACCTCCATCCGCAACGTGGAGAAATACGTGAGCCGCCTGTTCACCAAAACCGGCACCGCCAGCCGCACCGAGTTGGTGCGCTACGCCCTCGAAAACGGCCTGGTTGAGTAACGCCTCAGAGTCGTGGCTGCCGGCGGCCTTCAACCGGGGCCACGCCTACCGCGATCGCGTGGAACAGAGCGAGCGCAGCGTGGCTGGCTTTTATGCCGCCCGCTACGGCCATTCGGATCAGGCGGTGTGGATGGAGCGTCTCGCCGCCGGTGAGATTTCCTGCAACGGTCAGCAGCTCCGGGCCGATGGGCCGCTCTCAGCCGGTGATCGTTTGCTGTGGCATCGGCCCCCCTGGCAGGAAGAGGCCGTGCCGGTTCTTCCTGAACGCGCGGTCGTGTTCGATGACGGCGATCTACTGGTGCTCGACAAACCCAGCGGCCTGCCGGTGCTGCCCGCCGGAGGCTTTCTGGAGCACACGCTGCTGACGCAGCTGAAGCGCTGGGCTCCGGAGACGCGCCCTGTGCATCGCCTTGGGCGCTTCACCTCGGGTTTGCTGGTCTGCGCCCGCCGCCCTGAGACCCGCGCCTGGTTGAGCGCTCAGCTGCGCGACAGCACCGCCGCCGGGGTGGATAGCGAGGCCGGGCGGACCTGCCGCAAGGTGTATCTGGCCCTAACTCAGCCTTTGCCTGAGGAGTGGTGCGTGGGCGAGTGCCGCACCGTGGCCACGGCGATTGGATGCCGCCCCCATCCCCTATTGGGACAGATCTGGTGTGCTGCGGATCCTCAGGATGCGGCGGCTCTGCCCTCCCGCAGTGCCTTCACCTTGCTGGAGCGCCGGGAGGACTCCTGCCTGGTGGAGGTGGTGATCCAAACGGGGCGTCCCCACCAGATCCGCATCCATGCCGCCGCCATCGGATCGCCGTTGCTGGGTGATCCGCTGTACCGAGCCGGAGGGCTCGCTGAACCGGGATCACTCCCTGGAGACGCTGGGTATCAGCTGCATGCCCATCGACTGACGCTCCGTTTCCCCATGGGGGAGGAGCGGCAGCTCGAAGCGGCGGTGCCCCAGGACCTCACCCTTCAAGGGCAATAGGACTTCACCCAGGTGCGGGCTTCGGCCTCCGTCATGCCCTTGTATTCGATCGGAGTTGGATCAGCGGTGGAGCAGGGACCCACGACCTCAGAATCGTCATCCCAATAAGCACCGAGATACACCTTGTTGCCGTCGTAGATCGCTTGGCAGACCACCACTCTGCTTCCCCCTTCATCACGGGTGGTTCGGCATTGGCTGTCTTGCCAGTCATCCCCTGGCTCCCAGGCTCGAGCCGTCGTTGGTGCCAGTGCTAATCCCAAGCAACTAGCGATGGCGAGCAGTGGTTTGAACATGGGCCTCTTTGTCACATGGTTGCTGCTCTTTCAGCTTGCGTCGCTACACCACAAACAGCAGCACGCTTAAAGCTGTCGCTAACGCCAAGATCCAGGTGCTCACGGTCCAGATGCGTCGCCAGCGACGGATAGAGCGACTGAAGTCGTCTTCGTTGCCGCGGCGCACCACGAACAGACCAGCGCCCTGAGGGGCCTGCAGCTGCAAGCTGCCGCTGACATCGCTGCATTCGGCAACGACCAAAACAGAGCCGCCCGCCCGCAGCAGTGTTTCGACCCTGCGGGTGCCGAGTTGCCGGTTGCCCCCGGTGTTGGCAGCGGTGGGTGGATCCACCTGGTTCAACACCGTTTCCAGTTCCAGATCGGCCCCTTCCGGATCCACCGGCAGGCCCTGGCAACCCTGCTGCAGCTCAAAACGGCAGCGCCGCTCCAGGTCTTGCAGTGTTTCCTCTCGCCGCTCCCAGCTCACTTCGGTGCTGCGGTTGCCAGCGCTGTCGGTGGAGGTGCGCTCCTCGCGCACCTCCAGCAGCTCGGTGGTGGTGTTGGTGAAGGCCACACAGAGCTCACCACTCCAGGGGGCTGTGAGCGGTTCGTCGCAGACGATCTCACCGGCGAGCTTCACCTGCTCACGGAACGAGCCTGCCCCCATCTGCGCCGCAACGGTGGCTTGCAGATCAAGCAGCTCAGCCACGCTGGTGCTGCGAGCATCAAGCAGATGGGCCAGCTTGTTGGCTTGATGACGGCGAGCCAAGCCCGTGCCGATTGCACCGGCTCCGAGCAGGGCCGGGATCAGCAGGGCAGAGGCGTCCACCTCAGGCTTTCTCGAAGGCCAGCAGGCGTGAGAAGTAGAAGGGTGCCTTGTTCAGGCTGCGGCGCTTCAGCACAAATCCAGCGGCTTCGGCAGCCTTAACGATGCCCTTTTCCCGCAGGGTGTAGGCGCGGGTGGTTTTGCTCGGGCCCGGGAACAGCTGGCCGATCTTTTTCAGCACCGCCAGCACCGGGGTGTAGGGAGCAAAGCTCACGATCAGGTGCTGCTCGGCCATGGAGGCCAGGTGTCGCACCATCTCCTCGGCGGGCTGCTGGGGGTAGTGGATGAACACATCAAGGCAGACCACGGTCTCGTAGCGGCCGCTGAGGCTTTCGAGATCCGAGGCCAGGAAGCTGATCTGGCCCTTCTGCGCACCGGCTTCGTTGGCCCGGCGTTCTGCTTCCTGCACCATCGCCGCGGAGAGGTCCGAGGCGGCGATCGAGCCGGCCCCCAATTGCGCCAAGGGCAAGGTGAGGCTGCCCACGCCGCAGCCGGCATCGCAGAAGCTCCGCCCGCTCAGGTTGCCCTGCTCCTGCAGCCAGGCCAGCACGTTGTCGACGGTTTTTTGGTGCCCGATGCGGATGTTGCGCTGCACCCGATTCACATCGTCGCTGTCGCTGTAGATGCGGTTCCAGCGATCAAACCCGGTGGTTTCGAAGTAGCCCTTCACCTCTTGCTTCTCAGCTTGCTTTTCAGCAGCTTTCTCGGCGGTGCTCACAGGCGCAGGGGGAGGTTGGCGCGGATCCTATTCAGCCGGCCCGGTGCCAGCGCAGGTTCGATGCGGGCCCGCTCCAACGCAGGGTGTCCCGCAGCGGGCGGTCCAGGAGCTGCTCGATCACGCTTCTCGGCTCCCCCAGCAGCCTGCGGGGCAGCACCGTGGCGGCCGCGATCGCCTGCTCGGCCTGGCCACCCCATTGGGCCAGGCGCTGCACCGCCTCCAGCAGGGGCAGGGTGACCCCCGCCAGGGTGCCGTCTTCCAGGCGGCAGCTGCCGTTTTCCACGATCAGGGCCCGTTCATCCCAGCGGTGGATGCCGTCGGCCAAGCCATACGGAGCGAGGGCATCACTGACCAGCACCACCTGCTCGGGGGCCAGGCGCTGCAGCAGCACGGCCATCGAGGGGGCGACATGCACCCCATCGGCGATCAGCCCCAGGGCCACCTGCCCCTGCAACACCGCTGCGGCGATCGGTCCTGGGCTGCGGTGTTGCAGCCCCGCCATGGCGTTGAAGGTGTGGGTGAGCATGCCCACCCCCTGGACAAAGGCCGCCGTGGCCTGCTGCTCATCGGCTTCGCTGTGCCCCAGGCACACCAGCACACCCCGCTCTCGCAGCGCGGCGATCACGGCCTCCGCACCCGGGAGTTCCGGCGCGAGGGTGACCAGGGCGATGTCGTCTTCGAATCCGCCGATGCGTTGCTGCAGGGCCTCCAGGCTGGGGAGCACCAGGTGCTCGCTCGGATGGGCTCCGCGCTTGTTTGGAGCGAGGAAAGGCCCCTCTAGGTGGGCGCCCAGCAGGCGGCAGCGCCCGGGCCGGTGCTGCGCCCGCGCTGCACGCAACACCCCCAGGGCCTGCCGCAAGGGCGTCACGCCGCAGGTCACCAAGGTGGGGCTGATCGCTTCGACCCCATCGCGCCAGAGGAGCTCCAGCAGCTGCAGCAGTTTCGGCAGATCGGATGGCTGCAGCTCTGGGAAGGCCAGCCCCAGGCCTCCATTGATCTGAAGATCCACCCCGGCTGGGCTGAGCCAGTCGCCATGCCAGTTCTCGCCGGAGGCGGCAGCCCCCTCCGGCAGGGGCTCAATCGCCACAATGCGCTCGTCATCGCAGCCGATGCGCCAGCTTCCCGGTTCCAGGGGCAAGCGAACGTGGCTCAGCCAGCGCATCCGGTGCGAGAACGGAACCATGCCATCCTCGCTGCCAAGTCCAGGTCCTGCTGATGTCTGATGCCCCTCAGGTCGCTGTGGTGATGGGCAGTGACTCCGATCTGCCCACCATGCAGCCAGCCGTGGAGATGCTGCAGAGTTTCGGCATCACAGCCGAGGTGCGGGTGCTTTCGGCCCATCGCACCCCCCTGGAGATGGTGGAGTTTGCCCAGGCGGCGGCTGGCCGCGGCTTCAAGGTGATCATTGCCGGTGCTGGCGGAGCGGCCCATTTGCCGGGCATGGTCGCCTCGCTCACCATCCTGCCCGTGATCGGCGTGCCGGTGCAGACCCGCGCCCTCTCCGGGGTTGATTCCCTGCACTCGATCGTGCAGATGCCGGCGGGCATTCCCGTGGCCACCGTGGCGATCGGTAACGGGGCCAATGCCGGCTTGTTGGCTGCCCAGATCCTGGCCACCGCCGATGCTGCCCTGGCGGAGCGGGTGGCGGCCTACCGCCAGTCGCTGCATGATCAGGTCACGGCGAAGGATGCCCGCTTGCTGGAGCTGGGCAGCGCCGCTTACCTGGCCCAGATGTGAGCGGCGCCGGTGCTTGAGCGTCTGGTCTTGCCCTGGTGGTTGCGGCTGAGCCTGGCGCTGCCCCTGCTCGCCCTCAATCTCTGGGTGCTGCGCCAGCTCCTGCTTCCCCTCTCCCCCTTCCCGGCCTTGTTTCTGGGGGCGGCCCTGATCGCCTTCCTACTGGATCTCCCCACTCGCTGGCTGGCCCTGCGGGGCTTGCCGCGCCCCATCGCGGTGTTGGCAGTGGTCGGGGTGGCCCTTGGCTTGTTGGTGCTGGCGGCGCTGTGGTTGCTGCCGCGCCTCATCGAGCAGCTCGGGGAGCTTGTGCACGTGCTGCCCACCTGGTTGGTGGAGGCCGAAGACTTGCTTGATCGGCTGGAGGGATGGGCCGCGGAGCGGGGTCTGCCGACGGAATTCACCGACCTCAGCAGTGCCTTGTTTGCCCGAGCCAGTCAGATCGCCAGTCAGCTCAGTCAACGGGCCCTGGGAATTCTTGGGGCCACCGTGGGCCTCACGGTGAACATCGTGATCGTCGCGGTGCTCGCCCTCTTTCTGCTCTTGGGCGGCGATTCGATCGTGGCTGGCCTCGCTCGCTGGCTCCCGCAGGGTGTGCGCGACCTGGTGCTCAGCACCCTCAACCGCACCTTCCGGGGCTATTTCGCCGGTCAAGTGCTGTTGGCGCTGATCCTGAGTGTGTTGCAGATCGGGGTGTTCACCCTGCTGGGGATCCCCTACGGCGTGCTGTTCGCGGTGGCGATCGGCTTCACCACCCTGGTGCCCTACGCCAGTGCCGTGACCATCGTGCTCGTGAGTGTTCTGCTGGCCCTCGATAACCCCCGCACCGCCCTGGAGGTGTTGGCGGCGGCGATCAGTGTGGGCCAGGTGGTCGATCAGGGGATTCAGCCCCGCCTGATGGGCAGCATTGTTGGGCTACAGCCCGCCTGGCTGCTGGTGTGCCTGCCCATCGGCGCCCGGGTGGGGAGCCTGATGGGCTTTGGTGAGCTGCTCGGCCTGTTGCTGGCTGTGCCCGTGGCCAGCTGCCTCAAGACCTTCCTCGATGCCTGGGGGCAGTCGCAGTGGCCTAGGCCTGAGGAATCACACCAGCCTGGCTGAGGTAAGCCAGCACCTGTTCCACGCTTTGCTCCAGGCTCTGGCTGCCGGTGTCCACCCGCAACTCAGGGCTCTCCGGGGCCTCGTAGGGGCTGGAGATGCCCGTGAACTCCTTGATCTCACCGGCGCGGGCCTTGGCGTAGAGGCCTTTCGTGTCGCGTTGTTCACACACGGTCAGATCGGCGGCGCAGTGGATCTCCACGAAATCACCGGCGCTCACCAGCGCGCGGGCGCGGTCGCGATCGGCTTTGAACGGCGACACAAAGGCGGTGAGCACCACCACGCCGGCTTCGAGGAAGAGCTTGCTCACCTCACCGATGCGGCGGATGTTTTCCTCGCGGTCGGCGTCCGAGAAGCCCAGGTCTTTGCAGAGGCCGTGGCGGATGTTGTCGCCATCCAGCACGTAGCAGGCGAGGCCCCGCTCGAACAAGGCCTGATTCACGGCGTTAGCCAGGGTGCTCTTGCCCGAGCCGCTCAATCCGGTGAACCAGAGGATGGCGCTGCGGTGGCCCCGCTGCTCGGCCCGGGCCGCACGATCCACCGAGGCGTGGTGCCAGGCGATGTTGGTGGAGGCTCCTTTGTTGGTGAGCTCGCCGTAGGTGGGAGTCGCGGTCATGGCTGGGGCACTGGCGTGGCGGCCATTCTTGCCCTTGGTCACCCCCCAGCCTGCTTAGGCCGGTAGCCGGCCTTCTCCAGGGCTGCCAGGGCCGGCGCTACCTGGTCTCCCTGCAGTTCGATCACCCCGTCTTTGAGCGTGCCCCCTGTTCCGGCAGCGGCCTTCAGCTGTTTCAGCAGGGTCTTCAGCTCACTTTCAGGGGCTTCGAGACCCGTGATGGCGGTCACCATCTTTCCGCCCTTGCCGGCTTTGGTGCGCTGCACCCGCACCCGTTGCTGGGCTTTGGTGGTGGGTTGATCAGCAGGCCCGGAGCCCCGTTGCAGCGACTCCGGTCGTGTGAATTCCTGCCAGCCACCCTTTGGCATTGCCATCGTTGTTCGCTAGATCCAGTTCAGCGCAGAGGCCTGCCCCCATGGATGTTCCGCCGGTGCAAGTGGAGGTCTGGAGGCTGGGCCTGCAGGGGCAGCCGGCCCAGGAGGTCTGCAGGCCTGGGACTCCCGCCACCGCGCTCGGAACCTCCTTCAGCGGCAGCAGTCCCTGCCAGAGGCAGGGCTCCCGCGTTCGCATCGATGAGCCGGCGGGTTGGCCCGTCCTGCCGCCACCGCCAGTTCCTACGCTGCATTGACTCCGCTCAGGCGCCGGTGACCAGCAGCGTTCCCCTCACGGCCGTTGATCCGGCAGCTTTGGAGCTCGGCGCGCGCCCCAACAGCCTGGGCCGCTATGGCCAGTTCGGCGGGCAATACGTGCCCGAAACCCTGATCCCTGCCCTGGCCGAGCTTGAGCAGGCCGCGGCCGAAGCCTGGAAGGATCCGGCGTTCACCGATCGGCTCAACCAGTTGCTGCGCACCTATGTGGGGCGCCCCAATCCCCTCTATGAGGCCGAGCGCCTCAGCGAGCACTACCGCCGCGCCGAGGGCGGCCCGCGCATCTGGTTAAAGCGCGAAGACCTCAATCACACCGGCGCCCACAAGATCAACAACGCCCTGGGGCAGGCGCTGCTGGCTCTGCGCATGGGCAAGAAGCGGATCATTGCCGAAACCGGCGCCGGCCAGCACGGTGTGGCCACTGCCACCGTGTGCGCCCGCTTCGGGCTGGAGTGCGTGGTTTACATGGGCGCTGAGGACATGCGCCGCCAGGCCCTCAACGTGTTCCGGATGCGCCTGCTCGGGGCCACGGTGCAGCCCGTCACCGCCGGCACCGCCACCCTCAAAGACGCCACCAGTGAGGCGATCCGCGACTGGGTGACCAATGTGGAGAGCACCCACTACATCCTCGGTTCGGTGGCAGGTCCGCACCCGTTCCCGATGCTGGTGCGGGATTTCCATGCCGTGATTGGCGAGGAAACCAAGCGCCAGTGCCACGAGGCTTTCGGCCGCAACCCCGATGTGCTGGTGGCCTGTGTGGGCGGCGGCTCCAACGCCATGGGCCTGTTCCATCCCTTCGTGCAAGACACCGCCGTGCGCCTGATCGGAGTGGAGGCTGCCGGTGATGGCGTGGCCACGGGGCGCCATGCCGCCACCATCACCGAGGGCCGCGTGGGCGTGCTGCACGGCGCGATGAGCCTGCTGCTGCAGGACAGCGAAGGCCAGGTGCAGGAAGCCCACTCGATCAGCGCTGGCCTCGATTACCCCGGTGTGGGACCCGAACACAGTTACCTGAAAACCATTGGCCGGGCGGAATACGGCGCCGTCACCGATGCGGAAGCTCTCGATGCCCTGCAGCTTCTCTGTCGCTTGGAGGGGATCATCCCCGCTCTGGAAACGGCCCATGCCTTTGCCTGGCTCGACAAGCTCTGCCCCACCCTTGCCCCAGGCACCGAGGTGGTGCTCAACCTCTCCGGCCGCGGCGACAAGGATGTGAACACCGTGGCCGACAAGCTGGGCAGCGCCCTGGGCGGCTGAGCTTCAGTTCAGGAGTCGATCCAGATAGGCCGCCACGGCCTGAACCGCTGAGCGTGCGGTGGCGTAGGCCATGCGCATCGGTCCGATCAGGGCGACTTGGCCCACGCCTCCACTGCGGTTGCCGTAGCTCGCCTGCACCACCGAGCAGTGGTGCAGAGCCGGGTGTGGGTGCTCCCGGCCAATCCAGACGCCGCCGCGCTTGACCACCGCTTCGCTGAGCAGAACCTGCTGGGGCTCGGCTTCCACCAGTTCCAAGAGGGGCCGCAGGCTTTCGCTGCGTTCAAATTCCGGTTGTTGCATCAACCCCCCCAGCCCAAGACTCACGGCGCCTTCCCGCACAGTGCGGCGGGATTGCTGGTGGCTTGCCAGGCCCTGCTGGAGTAGGGCGCCGCTGCTGGAGAGCTGACGCGGAAGGGCTTTCCAGTTCAGCTGCCCGCCCCGATGGCCCAGTTGATCGCAGGCCCAGCGCTCCAGGGCGTCCATCTGGGAGCCCAGTTCTGCGGGCATGCGCAGGTTGAGGCAGCGGGAGGTGGCCCCCTCTTCCACCAGCAGCACCAGCAGACGGTCGTTCTGTGGCACCAAGCGCAGGGCCTGCAGCTGGGATCTGATCTCCTGGGGCCGCGTGATCAGGCTCATCAGACCCGTCAGATCCGCCAGGCGCTGCCCCAGTTGCAGCAGCAGATCGTCGAAGGCTGCCCACTGCAGGCTCAGGCCCGTGAGCTCCCGCTCCAGCTGGCCGGCTGCGGCGCCCGGCGCGGGCAACAGGCAATCCACATAGTGCCGATACCCCAGGGCGCTGGGTATCCGCCCGGCTGAGGTGTGGGGCTGGGTGAGCAGGCCGCGCTGCTCGAGGGCGCCCATGGCGGAACGCACTGTGGCGGGGCTGGCCTGCAGGCCGAAGCGCTTCACCAGGGTCTGACTCCCCACCGGCTCGGTGGTGTCCACGTAGTGGCGAACCGTGGCCTGCAGCACCTCCTGTTGCCGTTGAGGGAGGGGTTGCATCGCGGTTCGGCCACGCACCTGGGCGGATGTTACGGGCGTCAGACGCTGGCCCGGGCGGAGTGCAGGAAAAAGCGGCGGTAGTCGGGGTCGCGATCGAGGAGATCGAGAAACCGATCCCGATCGAGCCGCAGCAGCAGGCCATCTCCGCGTGCTCGCACGGTCACCGCCCGCGGCTGGTCATCCATCAGGCCGGCATCTCCGAAGAAATCACCCTCCTCCACCAGGCCCTGCTTCACGGGGTGTCCCCCCCAGAGGTCGTTCTGCAGCACCTCCAGGGTGCCGGCCACCACCACGTAAAAGGCATCGGGGGGATCGCCTTCCCGGAACACCTCTTCGCCGTGGCGCACCCGGTCGCTGACGAATTCCGAGGCCAACCACTCCAGCACCGCTGGGGCCACCCCCTGGAACAGTGGGATCGTGGCCAGGCGCTCGGGCGTGATCCGCACCCGTTGGCCGGCCTGCAGGTTGAAGCCGCTCATCTGGCGATGCCAGAAGGAGGCATAGAGCCCACCGGCCGCCAGCAGATCGGCGTGGGATCCGAGCTCCACCAAATGGCCTCGGTCGATCACCGCGATCTGATCCATGGCCGCCGCTGCCCGCAGGCGATGCAGCACGGACACCACCGTGCGGCCCTGGCTCAAGGCCCGCAGCGTCGCATTGATCGCTTCCTCGGTGCTGGGGTCTAGGGCGCTGGTGGCCTCATCCAGCAGCAGCAGGCGCGGGTTGCGCAGGATCGCCCGGGCGATGGCGATCCGCTGCTTCTGGCCCCCGGAGAGCCGACCTCCGCTCGGGCCGACCACGGTGTTGAGCCCCTGGGGAAGGCCCTCGATCAGTCCCCCCAGCTCAGCGGCAAGAGCCGCCTGGTGGACCTCGCTCTCGCTGGCGCTGAGCCGTCCCAGGCGGATGTTGTCGGCAATGGAGAGGTCAAACAGCACGGTGTCCTGCGGCACCAGGGCCACCTGCTCCAGCCAGGCTCGGCGATCGGTGCCGCCGAGATCGATGCCATCCACCAGCACCTCTCCTGATTGGGGCTCGATCTGCCGCAGCAGCAGGCGCAGCACGGTGCTTTTGCCGCCTCCGCTGGGACCCACCAGGGCGAGAGAGCTGTTGGCGGGAATCGTGAGGCTGAGGTTGTCGAGGCCGCCCCCCTGGGGGTAGCGAAAGCTCACCTGCTCCAGGCGCAGGCCCCGATGCAGCTCCGGCGGCCGGGGATGCAGGCTGCGCAGGGGCTTCGCCATGCCCCGTTTTGGCGGCAGTTGCTGCTCCAGCAGATCCAGGGCGGTGGAGGCTGCCTGCAACGGCAGCAGGGAGGTGCCGAGCTGCCACATGCCGCTCACCATGGCGGTGGCAATGCCCATCGCCGCCACCAGCTGCCCGATGGAGAGCTCTCGCCTGAGCACCAGCCAGGTCCCGAGGGCAAACACACTCACGAGGGTGAGCAGGGTGGAGGCTGTGAGGGCTGCGTTCTGCAAACCTGAGAGCGTGCCCACCCGCTGGGCCGACTGCATCAGGTCACGGTTGAGGCCGTTAAAGGCCGCCCGGGTGCTGCTGCGCAGGCCGAACAGATCCACCAACTCGCGGCTGCGCAGGCGCTCCTGGGCGTAGCCCAGCAGGCGACCGGCCTGCTCAACTCGGATCTGCTCCCTCCGTGTGAGGGCTGGACTGAACGCGACCTGGCTCACCAGCAGCAGGGGCGTCAGCACCACGGCCACCAGGGCCAACCGCCAGTCGCTGTGCAAGAGCAGCAGCACCCCGAGCAGCAGCTGGGCGGCTGTCCAAGTGAACAGGGGGAGCTGGGTCACCACCACGTTTTCCAGGGTGGGGATCTGCTGGGCCAGCAGGGCCTGCTCCCCGCCATCCCGCTGCCCATCCATGGGGGCGGTTTGCTCCAGCAGATGGCTGAACAGACGCTTGCGGAAGCTCGTGCCCAGTTGGCTTCCAAGGGCGGCGAACAGGCGGATCGAGAGGCCATTGCAGGCCACAGCGAGACCCAGCCAGAGGCAGGGGAGCACCAGAAGGGCGGCCACCTCACTGCTGGGGCTTCGTGCGGCGATCCGATCGATCACCAGCTGCAGCAGCACTGGGATGCCCACCATCAACACCGGGTCGGGCAGCACGCTGAGCACGGCCAGCAGCAGCCTCAGGCGCTGACCGCGGAAGTAGCGCCAGAGCCTCAGGGGCAGCAGCAGGGGGAGCATCGGCTGGGCCATCCAGCCCATCGATAGCCATGGCCGGCGCCGTTGCCTTCAGTAGCGGGGTACGCTCGGGTCGACGGACACGCTCCAGGCGTCGATGCCGCCCTGCAGATTCCAGACCTGTTCATAGCCCTGGGCTTCCATCAGCCAGCAGGCAAATTGCCAGCTGCGAATGCCGGCATGACAGAGCACCACCACAGGGCGATCGCGCTCGATCAGCTCAGAGAGCTGCCCCATCCAGCGCTCGGATTCGCTCAGGGGCAGGTGGATCACCGGGGTGCTCAGGCGAGCGAGATCCAGCTCCATCGCCTCGCGAACGTCCACCAGTTGCAGGGCTTCTCCGGAGTCGAGTCGGATCTTCAGCTCGCTGGCGCTGAGGGGGGTCGGTGTGGCCATCGCTGAACCCTAAGGGGTGCCAAAGGCTCCCCAGATGCATAAAGATGAGGCCATTCGGGTAGCGACGCATGAAGGCCCGCCCCTTTCTGGCGGCACTGCTGGCGGTGGCTGTGGCTCTGCTCAGCTTGGGTGCCGCCGGATGGTGGATGCTCTGGCAGCGCAGCCCTCTGGCGCTTCAGCACCAGTCGCTCACCATGCCGTTGGCGGCTCGCTTTGTGCCGCGCACCGCTCCCCTGAGCCTGCACTGGCTTTCTGGGCCGGATCAACCCGCTGCCTATGCCAGGGCCGTCGCCCCCCCGCGCCAGCGTCGTCAGGCGGCGGCCGCCGCTGATCGCCTGCGGGATGGAGCCTTTGCGGCCGCCGGGCTGGACTACGCCACCGAGTTGTCCCCCTGGTTGGGGGATCAGAGCAGCTTCGCCCTGCTCACACCTCCAGGGGGCGAGGAGGCCCCCGGCTGGGTGTTGGCGCTGCGCAGTCGTGACAACGAAGGGGCCCGCCGTTTTCTGCAGCGCTTCTGGCAGACCCGCAGCTTGGCGGGCACCGATCTGCAGATCACCAGCTATCGCGGCATGGGTCTGATCAGCGGTCGTGGGGCACTGCTGGGCCAGGATCCGCAGCCGCTGGCCACGGCTCTGATCAATGACGATCTGGTCTTGATCGCCTCCGGTCGCGGGGTGCTCGAGCAGGCCCTGGATGTATCTCAGATTGATGAGCTCAACCAGGCGGCGAGTGCTCCGCTCCAGAAAGCGATGTCCCGCCTGGGGGAAGGGGTGGCGCTGCTCACCGCTCGTCCCCAGGCCATGGAACAGTGGCTAGGCCTGCCGGTGCGCTCCGGCGATGACACCTCCGCTGCGGTGGAGCTTGTGGCGGCGTTGTCGCCTTCGGGATCGGGGCTGCGCCTGGAGGGGCTGACCCAGCTCCGCTCTCCCTTGCCCCCTCTCGGAGCTCAGAGCACCGATCTGTTGCGTCAGCTGCAGGTGCCCGCCAGCAGTCTCGCCCTGCTCAGCAATCCGGCTCAGCTTCTCGCCGACGACGCTGACAACCCCTGGAGCAGCTTGCTTGGGCCGGCTCTGAGGCAGGCCCTCAGTCAGGAACGCGGCCCCTTGCCTGCCCTGGTGGCGGGATCGGACTCCGGTCCCCTGCTCTGGGTGGATCAGGCCGAGGGTTGGTTGATCGGCACCAAGGCAGACAACCCGGCCGTTGAGGGGCTGCAATCGGCTCTGGATGCTGATGGCTTCAGCGGTTCACCCCTTCAGAGCCGCGGTCAAACCCTTCAGGCCTGGACGCGGTTGCAATCCAAGCCCGTGAAGGGCAACCCCGATCAGCTTCAGGCCCAGCTGGCCGGTGCCCGTGCCACCCAAGGCGCCCTGGCCTGGTGGGGCCAGGGTCTGGCGATCCTCAATCAGCAATACGAGGGCCGCCGAGCCCCCCAGGATCGTCTCGATCAACTGGATCTATTGGGCAGCGACCAGGCTCCCTATCAGTGGGCGATGGATGGCGCCACGGCCCAGGCTTTGCTGAAGGGCTGGAAGCCTTGGAGGCTCCTGAACACTCTTTCCAGCTCTCCTCTGACTCCGAGAGTTGAGGGTGTTGCTCTGGCCTTGGAGCCGGAGAAGGCCGAGCCTCGCTCCCTGCGCCTGCATGCGCTGCTGGAGCTGCAGCATTGACAATGGCGTCACGCAAACGCGAGCTGTTGCTGCTGCGCCATGGCATCGCCGAGGAGCGCATCGATGGTGTGGATGACGCCCAACGCAGCCTGACGCCGGAGGGCCGTGAGCGCACGGCCCAGCAACTTCAGAGGTTGTTTGACCTGGAGTTGCGCAGTGATCTGGTGATCAGCAGCCCCCTGGTGCGTGCGCGGCAGACCGCCGAGCTGGTGGTGGATGCAGGCCTTGCCCCGGAACTGGAGATTGCGGCGGCCCTCGCCCCGCTCGCCGATCCCTTGCCGCTACTGGAGCGCTGGCTGGGTCCTCTCTCCCCCAGGCCCGGTTGGCGCAGGCTGGCTTGGGTGGGGCATGAGCCAGACCTGAGCACCCTGGCCGCCGTGTTGATCGGGGTGCCCATGGCCCGGGCCCATGAGGCCCTGCACCTCAAAAAAGCAGGGGTTGTTCTGCTGCAATGGCCTGCCTCGGCAACCATCAGCGACCTGCCCGGCTCTGCACGCCTGGAGCTGCTCTTGCCGCCCCGCATCCTGCTGGGTGCGCGGCCCAAAGCGCTCGAGCCGAACCTGCTCGAGGGCAACTAGGGCTACCGCTTGCTGATCGGGCCTGGCCTTAGGTTGCCGTTGACAGCGGACTTGAGGAGATGGAGGCGGAGGCAACCACCATGGCGGCAACCCCCGCCTATCGCCCGGGCTTGGAGGGCGTGCCCGCTACCCAGTCGGCTGTTTGCGACATCGATGGTCAGCAGGGTCTGCTCACCTACCGGGGCTATCGGGTTGATGAGCTGGCCCACCAGAGCACGTTCCTGGAGACGGCCTACCTGCTGATCTGGGGCGAGCTTCCCGACGCCGATCAGCTGGCCGCGTTTGAGCAGGAGGTGCAGATGCACCGGCGGGTGAGCTTCCGCATCCGGGACATGATGAAGTGCTTCCCGGCCAGCGGGCACCCGATGGATGCGCTGCAGAGCAGTGCGGCATCGCTGGGCCTCTTCTATTCCCGTCGCGCCCTCGACAACCCTGAATACATCTATTCAGCGGTGGTCCGACTGATCGCGAAGATCCCCACGATGGTGGCGGCCTTCCAGTTGATCCGCAAAGGGCAGGATCCGATCCAACCCCGCGACGATCTGGCCTATTCGGCCAACTTCCTGTACATGCTCACGGAGCGGGAGCCCGACCCGCTGGCGGCCCGCATCTTCGATGCCTGCCTGATCCTGCACGCGGAGCACAGCCTCAACGCCAGCACCTTCAGTGCCCGCGTCACCGCCAGCACCCTCACCGATCCCTATGCGGTCGTCGCGTCTGCGGTGGGCACCCTGGCCGGCCCGCTCCATGGCGGTGCCAATGAAGACGTGTTGGCGATGCTGGAAACCATCGGCAGTGCTGACCAGGTGTGCCCCTGGCTGGATCAGGCCATTGCCGAGAAGCGCAAAATCATGGGCTTCGGGCACCGGGAATACAAGGTCAAGGATCCCCGGGCGGTGATCCTGCAGAAGCTGGCCGAAGAATTGTTTGACCAGTTCGGTCACGACCCGCTCTATGACCTGGCGCGGGAACTGGAGCTGGCTGCCGCTGAGCGGCTTGGCCCCAAGGGCATCTACCCCAACGTGGACTTCTATTCCGGCCTTGTCTACCGGAAGCTGGGCATCCCCCAGGACCTGTTCACCCCGATCTTCGCCATCGCCCGTACCGCCGGTTGGCTCGCCCACTGGAAGGAACAGCTGGGCGCGAACCGCATCTTCAGGCCCACGCAGATCTACACCGGTTCCGCTGGGCGCGCCTGGGCTCCTCTGCAAACCCGCTGACCCGTCGGCCGCTGCGCCGGCCTAAGTTGCCCCCATCCACAGGCCACCCATGGTGATCGCCAATCCCGCTGTCGTGAGTGCCGGGCTCGATCTTGAGGCCAGCTTCACCGACGTGCTGCAGGGGCTGGGGCTCTCCCCGGGAGCCGCCCATCTGCTCTGGTTGCCTCTGCCCATGCTGCTGGTGCTGGTGGCAGCGGTGGTGGGTGTCCTCGTCAATGTTTGGCTGGAGCGCAAGATCTCCGCAGCCGTTCAGCAGCGCATTGGCCCTGAATACGCCGGAGCCCTGGGCATCCTTCAGCCCCTGGCCGATGGCCTGAAATTGCTTTTCAAGGAAGACATCATTCCGGCCCGGGCCGATGGTCTGCTCTTCACCCTCGGACCGGTGCTCGTGCTGGTGCCGGTGATCCTGAGCTGGCTCGTGGTGCCCTTCGGGCAGCACCTGTTGATCAGCAACGTTGGGGTGGGGATCTTCCTCTGGATTTCCCTCAGCAGCATTCAGCCCATCGGGCTATTGATGGCGGGCTACGCCTCCAATAACAAGTATTCGCTGCTCGGCGGCCTGCGGGCGGCGGCCCAGTCGATCTCCTACGAGATCCCTTTGGCCCTGGCCGTTCTGGCGGTCGTGATGATGAGCAATTCGCTCAGCACCGTCGACATCGTTGATCAGCAGACGGGTGCGGGCATCCTCAGCTGGAACATCTGGCGCCAGCCCGTGGGCTTCGTGATCTTCTGGATCTGCGCCCTAGCCGAGTGCGAACGCCTTCCTTTTGACCTCCCGGAGGCTGAAGAAGAGCTGGTGGCCGGCTACCAGACCGAATACGCCGGAATGAAGTTCGCTCTGTTCTATCTGGGCAGCTACATCAACCTGGTGCTCTCGGCCCTGCTGGTGGCGGTGCTTTATCTCGGCGGCTGGGGCTTCCCTCTGCCGGTCGAGTGGGTGGTGAACCTCACTGGGCAACCGATCGATGCACCGCTGGTGCAGGTGATCACCGCCACCACCGGGATCGTGATGACCGTGCTCAAGGCCTACCTGCTGGTCTTCTTCGCGATCCTGCTGCGCTGGACCGTGCCCCGGGTGCGGATTGACCAGTTGCTGGATCTGGGCTGGAAGTTCCTGTTGCCCGTTGCTCTGGTGAATCTGCTGGTGACCGCCGGCCTGAAACTGGCCTTCCCTGCCTTCTTCGGCGGCTGATTCCCCTTCCACCGTTTGGCCGGGCCATCATGGTGCCGGCGCCACCGCCCCTCCCCACCACTCCATGTTCGGGTTTCTCAAGAAAGTCGGTGACTACACCCGCGACGCGGTGGGTGCGGCCAACTACCTCACCCAGGGGTTGTCGGTCACGTTCGATCACCTGCGCCGCCGCCCGATCACGGTGCAGTACCCCTACGAGAAGCTGATCCCCTCGGAGCGCTACCGGGGCCGGATCCACTACGAATTCGACAAGTGCATCGCCTGTGAGGTGTGTGTGCGGGTGTGCCCCATCAATCTGCCGGTGGTGGATTGGGTGATGAATAAGGCCACCAAGAAGAAGGAGCTGCGCAATTACTCGATTGATTTCGGGGTGTGCATCTTCTGCGGCAATTGCGTGGAGTACTGCCCCACCAACTGCCTCTCGATGACGGAGGAATACGAGCTGGCCGCCTTTGATCGCCACAGCCTCAACTTCGACAACGTGGCCCTCGGCCGCCTGCCCACCAGCGTGACCAGTGACCCGGCGGTGATCCCCCTTAGGGAACTGGCCTACCTGCCCAAGGGTGAGATGGATCCCCACGGCGTGGATCCCAACCGACCTCGGGCTGGCAAGCTGCCTGCCCAGGTGCTGGAGACCCTCCCCCAGTCCAAACCCGCCGCCGCCAGTGAGGAGAACAGCTGATGACCATCGCCTCCTCTGCCCAGCTGATCTGCTTTGTGGTGCTCTCCGCGGTGGTCGCCCTCGGGGCCCTCGGGGTGGTGCTGCTGCCCAACATCGTCTATTCCGCCTTCCTGCTGGGCGGGGTGTTCCTGGCGGTCGCCGGCCTCTATCTCCTGCTCAACGCCAGCTTTGTGGCGGCGGCTCAGGTGCTCGTTTACGTGGGCGCTGTCAACGTGCTGATCCTGTTCGCGATCATGCTCGTGAACAAGCAGGAAACCATGGCGGACATCCCTGGGCTCCGCCTGCGCCGTCTGTTGTCTGGTGGCGTGTGTGCCGGCCTGTTCGCTCTGTTGCTGCGGGTGGCCTTCACTACCCCCTGGGCCCTGCCCGGCCCAGTGCCGATCGGAGAGGAAGCCACCATTCGCATTGGAGAGCACCTCTTCAGTGACTATCTGCTGCCGTTTGAGCTGGCCTCGGTGCTGTTGTTGATGGCGATGATCGGTGCAATCGTGCTGGCCCGCCGCGATGTGTTCAGTTCTGATGTCGCCACCGGAGAGCCCGCCGATCAGGGCCTGATCGAGAAATCCCGTACGCCGCTTCTGCTGGAGAAAACCAACTGATGTCGATCGAGCTGCCCACCACGGTGCCCCTTCAGGCCTACCTCGCCCTGGCTGCTGTGCTGTTCTGCACCGGCGTTTGGGGTTTGATCAACAGCCGCAACGCTGTGCGCGTGTTGATGAGCATTGAGCTCATGCTCAATGCGGTGAACATCAACTTGATGGCGTTCTCCAGCTATCTCGACGGCCAGTTGATCCGTGGCCAGGTGTTTGCCATCTTCGTGATCACCGTGGCAGCTGCTGAAGCTGCCGTGGGCCTCGCCATCCTGCTGTCTCTGTATCGGAACCGTGAAACGGTGGATATGGAGCGTTTCAACTTGCTGCGCTG
The DNA here is from genome assembly GCA_016882485.1 of Cyanobacteria bacterium M_surface_10_m1_298. Taxonomy (GTDB): domain Bacteria; phylum Cyanobacteriota; class Cyanobacteriia; order PCC-6307; family Cyanobiaceae; genus Vulcanococcus. The sequence goes on along the minus strand of VGPT01000029.1, from coordinate 141 downwards.
GTAGCCAGGCTGGGGGAACGCCCCAGCTGCTATGCGTCTCAACACCGTTTGGCTGATCCACCGAGCCGCCAGCCAGGCGGCACAGCGTCAGGCCAGGCGCTCGGCGCAGACCCTCCGCGACCAGGGGGTCAAGGTGGCTGT
>VGPT01000028.1 GCA_016882485.1 Cyanobacteria bacterium M_surface_10_m1_298 | reverse complement strand
ACATGAAAAAGCCGGCGCTTGGCCGGCGTGTTCGTGATGCGTGTGCTGCTGCTGTGATCAGCAGGGGGTCTGCATGCCCTGGATCAGGAAATCGAAGTAGGGCGACGCCACGGCTGCATCGTCACTGCTGAGCAGAACGAGGGAGGCTTCCTTGAGGCAGCGCATGGACTCGACCATGCCGGGCATGGGGACGCCGAGGCTGTTGTACATCTCGCGGGCGCCTTCCAGGCCGATCTTCTGGATCAACTCGGTGCTGCCCGCCAATACGCCATAGGTCACGAGGCGCAGATACCAGCCGAAATCGCGCAAGCACTGGGCCCGTTGCTTGGCACCGAAGGCGTTACCGCCGGGGGCGACGTATTCAGGCTTACGGCTGAACAGCTGCTTGGCGGCTTCGTCAACGATCTTCTTTTCGTTGTCGGTGAGGACGCGGACAACGGTGAGACGGTTGGGGCCGGTGGAGAGAAACTCCACCATCGAACGCAGCTCGCCGCCGGTGGGATAGCGGAGCTGATCGTCTGCCTGAAGGATCAGATCGCGTACGACGCTCATCGAAACCACCTTTTGCCGCCCCACTTTATCGATGACAAGCACGCCCAAGCCCACTGCTGAACAGGTGTTTACGCACCGATAGGGTCAGATCAGGGCAATGGGATGGCGATGGACACGAAGAAGGTGGCTCTCGGGACGGTGATTGACCTGACGATCAGTGGTGTTGGCCACGATGGTCAGGGGGTGGGGCGCTGGCAGGACACAGCCGTCTTCGTGCCAGGGGTGCTGCCTGAGGAACGGGTGGTGGCCAGGGTTCGTCGTGCCGCGAAACGACACCTGGAAGCGGAACTGGTGGGCGTGGAGGAGCCCAGTGCTGATCGCCAAAAGCCTCCCTGCATCCTGTCTGATAGCTGTGGTGGCTGCAGCCTTCAGCACGCCTCGACTGAAGCCCAACTGGCCATCAAGACAGAGATCGTGCGCCAGAGCCTGAGCCGTCTCGCTCGCCTCGATGTGCCTGTGGAAGAGACCTGGGGCTGCAGTGCGGGTCTGGGCTACAGGAACCGTGCTCTGATCCCGTTGGAGCGCCGTGACGATGGCAGCTTGCGGGCGGGGTATTACCGGCGGGGCAGTCACAAGATTGTGAACATGAATCGCTGCCCGGTGCTCGACCCTCGCATCGATGCCCTGGTGGCTCCTCTGAAGGAGGACCTGGAGGCCTCAGGTTGGCCCGTTGATGTGAATCTCACAGGATCTGGAGGTCTTCGGCACCTCGGTCTGAGGGTGGGTCACCACAGCGGAGAGGTGCTGATCACATTGGTCAGCAGTCACCGCAAGCTTCCTGGGCTTGACGATCTCGCCCAGACTTGGATGAAGCGCTGGCCCTCGGTGGTGGGTGTGACCCTCAACTTGCAACCCAAAGCCAGCAATGTGGTGATGGGCAGCGATAGCGAGACCGTGGCCGGACGGCCCTGGTTGCTGGAGTCGTTTGCCGGCGTTGATCTGCAGATTGCCCCAGACACCTTTTTTCAGGTCAACACCGCGCAAGCCGAGCGGTTGGTGGAGCCTTTGCACGCCTTTTTCAGTGCCGGATCCAGTGGCACCGTCATCGACGCCTACTGCGGCATCGGCACCTTCGGGTTGCCGCTTGCCAAACGAGGGCTGCAGGTACTGGGGCTGGAAGTGCATGGTCCCGCCGTGGTCCAGGCTCAGGCCAACGCTGAACGCAACGGGATCGCAACCGCCTTCTTTGAGCAGAGCGATGTGGCTTCCGTTCTGGCGGACCGGCTGCGCATGGCCGGCTCGTTGTTGGTGGATCCCCCACGCAAGGGCCTAAGCCCGGAGGCCCTCGAAGCGATTCAGCAGGGCAAGCCTGAGCGGATCGCCTACATCAGTTGCAACCCCTCGACCCTCTGCCGCGATCTCGCTGAGCTGTGCGCCGAGCAGGCCTACCGGCTCGAATCGATTCAGCCTGTGGACTTCTTCCCCCAGACCAGCCATGTGGAATGCCTGGCTCTGTTGGTGAGGAGCTGATCAGGCGCGAAGCTTGGCTCCGAACTGCTTCTCCAGGGCCTCCCGGATGGCCTGGTGCGCCTGATCAACTTCGGCATCGGTGAGGGTGCGTTTGGCATCGCGGTAGCGCAGCCGGAAGGCCTGACTGCACTGCCCAGAGCCCAGTTGCTCTCCGTCGTAGCGATCCACCAACTCCGCCTGCTCCAGTAGGGGCTTACCCGCCTTGCGGATCGCCTGAAGCAGCTGTGAGCTCGCGGTGTCGCTCCCGACGACCAGAGCCAGGTCGCGTTCGGAGGCCGGCACGGTGGCGAAGGGGGCAAAGCTCGGCTGCCAGCGGTTCTTTCGGGTGGCGGCGGAGAGGAGCGAGGGCACATCCAGCTGGAACAGATAGCTGGCTGCTGGGAGGTCAAAGCGCTCGGCCAGTTCCGGGTGGATCTGCCCGAAGAATCCCGCCGGACGGCCTTCGATCACCACAGTGGCGGCACGACCGGGGTGCAGCAGTGGGTTGTCGGTGAGGCGGCGGTCCTCACTCGGCAGCTGAAAGGCCTGCAGAGCTTGTTGCAGCACACCCCGGGCCTCGAAGTAGTCGGGAAAGACGGGTTTCCCGCTGCTGCTCCAGAGCTCGGCCTGACGTGCTCCTGAGATCAGGCCGGTGAGCTGCTGGCGCTGGGGTGATCCCTTGGCCGTCGCGTCGAAGACATGGCCCAACTCGAAGGCCCAGAAACCGCTGCGCCCGGCCTGGAGATTGCGCTGTGCGGCACTGAGGAGATCGTCGACAAGGCTGTCGCGCAGATGGCTGTAATCGGCCAGCAGGGGGTTGGCGAGGGCCACGCGGGCGGCGGGATCCGCTCCGGGGCGCTCGGAGTGGGCAGGCCCGAGGGACAAGCTGCACACCTCCTGCAGCCCGGCAGAGGCCAGCTGGGCCCGGAGTCGACGCTCGGCCATCTGCTCCGCGGTGAGGCCGCCTGGTGCAACCGGATCGGGAAGGTGAGAGGCGAAGCGGTCGTAGCCCACAAGCCTGGCCACCTCTTCAATCAGATCAACCTCGCGCTGCAAATCCATGGCGCGGGCCGGTGGCACCTGAACCAGCCATCCCTCGTCGTGGCTCTCGAGGCTGCAGCCCAGAGCGGAGAGAATCTGCTCGATCGTTTCATCGGCGAGATCGCCGAATTCGCCTGAGCCGTTATCCACGGGGCCCAGGAGGTTGTGGAGAGCATCGACCCTGAGCAGGAGTGGCTCGCGTTTTGCATCGCTCTTGCCGTGGAGCCAGCGCTGCTCCAGCTGCGCTCCACAGATCTCCTGCAGCAGCTGAACCGCTCGATCGGCGGCGCTCAGGGTGACCTCCACCGGTAGACCCTTCTCAAAACGACTGCTGGAGTCGGTGCGCAAACCGAGGCTCCGGGCGCTCTGACGCACCGTTTGCGGAGCAAACATCGCCGCCTCGAGCCAGATGCGCTGGGTGCTCTCCTGCACGCTGCTGTTGGCCCCGCCCATGACCCCCGCCAAGGCCACGGCCTGATCGGCATAGCTGATCACCCAGGCCGCATCACTGAGCTCGTGGGTGTTGCCATCCAGGGTCTCGAGCCGTTCAGCCGCTCGCGCTGGACGCACATCGAGTTGATCTGCCTTCAGGCTTCCGCCACTGAGGCTCGCCAGACGCTCCGCGTCAAAGGCGTGCAACGGTTGCCCCTGCTCGAGCATCACCAGATTCGTGATGTCGACGACATTGTTGATGGGCCTTAGACCGGCTCGCTCCAGCCGGCTTTGCAGCCAGGCCGGGGAGGGAGCCACCTGAATCCCACTAAGTTCAGTCACGCTGTAAAGACCGCCGGCCTCGATCCGGTTCTGACTGTCAACAGCAACCGGGAGCGGTTGGGCCGCAATGGAGGGCGCAGCAGCGGGGAGGCTGAGGTTGGCGCCGGTGAGGGCGGCCACCTCTCGGGCGATACCCAGCATCGAGAGTCCGTCAGGCCGGTTGGCGGTGATCGCCAGCTCCAGCACCTGGTCATCCAGGCCAAACAGGGGACCCACAGGGGAGCCCACAGCCGGCAGTCTTTGGAACAGGTCATCAAGGATGACGATGCCGTCTGAACTCTCCGCCAGCCCAAGCTCGGAGAGAGAACAGATCATGCCGCTACTGGCCACACCACGCAGCTCAGCGGGCTTGATGGTGAGGTCGACGGTCGGGAGATAGGACCCAACGGTGGCGACGGCCACGTGAATGCCGGCTCTGACATTCTTGGCTCCGCAGACAATCTGTGCCGGTTGATCCGATCCGATCGACACCGTGCACACACTTAATTTGTCGGCATTGGGATGGGCCTCACGGCTTTCCACGAATCCGACAACGACCCCTGCTGCACGGGCGCTGAGATCGACAATCTCTTCGACTTCAAAGCCCGCCACCGACAGCTTTTCGGCCAGCTCCTCGGGGGGCAGATCACAGGCCACCAGCTCCCGGAGCCATTGGAGCGAGACCTGCATCAGAGCGACAAAACAGTTCGAACGACTCTAAGGACTGGTCTTGGCAGTGCCGGTCAGGCGACAAGGTATGGTTGAACCTTGTCCACACGCATCGCTCAAGCGGCGCAACGTCCTTTATGGCTAAGAACAAGGGCGTCCGGATCGTGATCACTCTCGAGTGCACCGAATGCCGGTCCAACCCCGCGAAGCGGTCTCCTGGTGTGTCTCGTTACACCACCCAGAAGAACCGCCGCAACACCACTGAACGGATTGAACTGAAGAAGTTCTGCCCCCACTGCAACAAGTCGACGGTCCACAAAGAGATCAAGTGATCTCACCGGCGTGATCTCCACTGTCTGCATAACCCCTCCGTTCAGCAATGCCTAGTTCCTTTTTCAAGAAGCGTCTTTCGCCGATCAAGCCCGGCGAACCGATCGACTACAAGGATGTCGATCTGCTCAAGAAGTTCATCACCGAGCGCGGCAAGATCCTTCCCCGCCGTCTGACTGGCCTCACCGCCAAGCAGCAACGTGACCTGACCAATGCCGTGAAGCGCGCCCGCATCATGGCGCTTCTGCCCTTCGTGAATCCCGAGGGCTGATTCTGAGCTCAGTGGTCTTTCACAGCGGCGATCTCGTCGGACTGCAGGACCACCGCAGCAACCAACTGGCTCTGGTTGAAGCCGTTCAGGGCAGCAAGTTGCGCTTACGCGTTGGTTTTGACGCCAAAGCGCAGCTTCTCCCGCAGCGTCAGCTGGAGTTGATCTGCCCCCTGCCCTCTGGTGTTGATGCACCACTGCGGCTGGGGGCCTTTCCATGGAAGCTTGATCTGCAGGTGCTGGAGGCGGCTCGCCCTCAGCGCAGCGCTTGGGGTGCCGCATGGCTGCTGCTGCAGGAATCCGGGGATCCCCTCCATCTGCCGGATTTTTGCGATCTGGTGTGCGGCGGCCAAGAGCCGGCCCAGCTGGCCGCCTGCTGGTTGGAGCTGGTGGGGCCGCAGCTCTGGTTCCGTTTCAAGCAGGGGGAGGTTCAGGCCCGCTCGCTGGCGGAGCTCAAACCCCTGCGTCGGGAGCGCCGCTTGAAGGCCCTGGTGTTGGAGCAGGAAGCGCGCTGGCTGGAGCTGTTGCGCCGGCGGCAACCGGTGCAGCTCGACTCGCTTGATCCAGCCATGGGCGAACGCCTTGCGCTCCTGAAGCAACTGGCGGCCGGGGAACTGGAGCTCAGTGAGCTCGATGAGCCACTGCGGCAGAGCCTGAACCAGCTTCACCTCGGCCAGGAGCGGGGACAGGTGCGCCACCTGCTGGTGGATCTGGGTCTGTGGGATCCCCATCAGCTGGTGACGATGGCGGGTACGAGCTGGAGCACGGGCTTCAGTGCAGCGCTATTGGAGCAAGCCAGCCGGCTTGATGAAGTCGCCACGGATGATCACCCCGGCGATGCAGGTCGCGTGGATCTCTGCGCGCAGCGCTGCGTCACGATCGACGATGACGACACCCGGGATATCGATGACGGCCTGGCCTACGAGCGCCTGACGGATGGCCGTGAGCGGATTTGGATTCATGTGGCGGATCCCGGTCGCCTGATCCCCGCGGGGTCAGAGCTTGACCTGGAGGCTCGGCGCCGCGGCAGCAGTCTTTACCTGGCCCAGGGGAATCTGCCGATGTTTCCCGAGTTGCTCTCCACCGGGGTATTCAGCCTGAGGGCCGGGGTGCGTTGTGCCGCCTGGAGCACCTGGGTGGAGCTGGATGTGAGCGGTGAGATCGCCGCCTATGGCCTGCAACGCAGTTGGGTCAAACCGATCTATCGGCTCAGTTACGCCGATGCCGATGATCTGATCGAACTCGCCCCTCCCCAGGATCGTGACCTGGCGGACCTCGATCTGCTGCTGCGCCGCCGGCGGGACTGGCGCCTACGGCAGGGCGCGCTGCAGATGGATCTGGCGGAGGGTCGGATCCGCGGCCAGGGCGGAGAGCCAAGCCTGGAGATCACCGAACCAAGCCCATCCCGCCAGCTGGTGGCCGAAGCCATGATCCTTGCTGGGGCAGTGGCCGCACGCTTCGGCCAGGACCATGGCCTTGCCCTGCCCTACCGCAGCCAGTTGCCCGCAGAGCTCCCGCCAGCGGCGCAATTGGAGGCCCTGCCCGATGGAGCCGTGCGCTTTGCCGCGATCAAGCGCTGTTTGAGCCGCGGCTTGATGGGCACGGCTCCGGCGCCCCATTTCAGCCTCGGTCTTGCGGCCTACGTCCAAGCCACCTCTCCAATTCGCCGCTATGGCGATCTAGTGGTGCAGCGGCAAGTGGCGGCCCAGCTCGAAGGGCAGAGTCCCCTGACGGAGCCGGAACTTCAGGAGTTGTTGGACAGCTTTGACGCAGCCATACGCGAAGGCATCGGCATCTCCAGGGAAGACCAACGCCACTGGCAGCAGGTGTGGTTCGAAGCCCACAAGAGCGGCCAATGGCGGGCGCAATTTCTGCGCTGGTTGAGGCCGCAAGACCGGCTGGGCCTCGTGCGGATTGACGAGATGGCCATGGACCTGGCGGCTGAGTGTCCAGCCAAGAGCGAACCCGGTGAAGACTTGCTGTTGCGGGTGCAACAGGTGGATTCACTGCGCGATCAACTGCGGCTGGTGGCCGCCGCCAGCTGAACCGCCGTGGCCCGGAACCAGGGGCCCCAAGGGTTCAGATGGCCGCGGAGCTGAACGTCAGCCTGCGTGTCAATGGACTGCAACAGCTGATTGATCTCCGGTTCCAGGGTGATCAGGGGCCAGTGGCTGCGACCGGCCAGGGGTGTGTCGAGGCTGATCTCGAAACGGCCATCGGCACCAACGGTGACCACTGCCGCCAGCTGCAACTCGCCGGGCGCGGCTGGGGCCAGGTGAGGCGAGGCGGGCTCAAGCGCGGCTTCAGCCAGGGCGCTGTGTTGCCGTGAGCGCCAATCGGGATGATGCCAGGGGGTATCCCAGAGCGGCAGCACCGCTGATGGCGCATGGGAATCGTTGATCAACAGCTGTTGGAGTTCAAGCACCGGGAGACCGGCTGGAGCGACGCCCGAGCGAACGGCCGCCGCCGCCGCCGCCCCTGCCGCCTGCCCCACGTTGAGGATCGTTGGTTGCAGGCGAGTGGCTCCATTGGCCATGTGACTGGTGCTGAAGGCTTTGTCGGCCGCCAGCAGGTTGTCGAGTTCCGCAGCAACCAGGGCGCCGTAGGGAATGCCGAAGGGGGTTCCGCTCCAGCGCCCGCCCCAGCGGCAGCTTTTGGGCGCCAACGGCCAATCGGGGCCGGGGTAGTGGTGGTCGTTGGCGTAATTGCCCACGGCAATCGACTGCACAGCTCCGCCGGCATCCCTGGGTTGGGGGGCAACGGAGGGCCAGCTGGCTTCCGGCAGAAGATCCTGCTCAATCACCGTGCTGCGGCCGATCATGCGCCTGCCTTCTCGCCAATAGGGCATGGCTGCCAGCCAGGGGGCAGGGCTGCCCGATTCCGCCGGAAACGCCTTACCCAGCTGCAGCCAGCCACCAGAAGCTTCCTCCAATTCCTTGGCAAACCGGAGGCTGAACTCCTGCATCTCCCTGTAGAGCTCGGCTTCCTCATCGACGTTGCCGCAGAAGGCCCGCTCAAGGCCCCAGTGCCAATCGTTGCCATGCAGCGGCCAGTTGAGCATCACCAACCCAGCCGGCAGACGCCCGTAAGTGATCGTGCGCTCCAGGCCAAAGGCCTCACAGGCGTGCTCAAACGGAGCCGGTAACTGTGGCTCCTCGGGTAGCCCAGGAGCCGGAGCCTCACTCAGCAGCTGCCCCATCACCACCCAGGTGGGCGACTGCACGGGCTGCTCGCGGAAGAAGGGCTCCGTGTTGAGCCGCTCCTGGCTGGGGGCACTCGGTTCCCCCCATTGCTCCTGCGGCTCCCATCCCAGGCGGAACGGCGCATCCGCCAGGGGCAGCAAATCGCCGCGATCGCTGCCATCGATCACCACCTGGCAGCACACCCGCCGCTGCTCACCAGCGACCTCAACGCGCACCGCTGTGATCAGTGATCCGTCGCGCTCCACCGCCAGCAGGCGGCAGCCTGGCCACCACAGCAACGTCGGCTCGGCGCGGACCCAGTCCTGCAGGATCTGTTCAGCGGTGGTGGGCCTGTAGCCGAAGCAGCTCACCCAGTTGTGATCAAGCCCCTCGGGTTCGCGCCGCTCCAGTTCCCTGAGAAAGGCGCCCCAGAGCCCCGTTTGCCAGGGGGTGAGCTCGTTGCCATCGGGGCAGCAGACACCGGCGGCACTCACCATTCCTCCCAACCAGCTCCCAGGGGTGAGCAGCAGTGTGTTCGCTCCGCCTCGGGCGGCCTGAATCGCCGCTGCCGCACCGCCGGTGCCGCCTCCCCAAACCACCACGGCGGCGGTATCAACACGGGTGGGCATCACAGACCAGGGCTGGATCGGCTCCCCAGGCTCGCAGTTGAGGGCGGGCACGGGAAGGGCTGCGTAAGATCCGCCCGATGACTTACACGCTCACCACCCCCCTCTACTACGTCAACGACAAGCCCCATCTGGGCAGTGCGTATACGACCCTGGCCTGCGATGCCCTGGCCAGGTTTCAGAGGCTGAAAGGCGAGTCGGTGGTGTTCATCACGGGCTGTGACGAGCACGGTCAGAAGATTCAACGAACGGCGGAAGCAGCGGGGCTCACGCCCCAGGCCCATTGCGATGCGGTGAGTGCGCAATACCGAGAGCTGTGGGATCGCTGGCAGATCAGCAACAACCGCCTGATCCGCACCACCGATCCGCGCCATCGGCAGATCGTTGAGCAGTTTTTTGCTCGGGTGGAGGCGAGTGGCGACATCGTGGAAGGTCGCCAGCAAGGCTGGTACTGCGTGGCCTGCGAGGAGTTCAAGGACGACCCCCACGAGGCCCAGGATCCCGAGTGCCCCACCCACCGCAAACCCCTCGAGTGGCGCGATGAGCTGAATCTGTTTTTCCGGCTCTCCCGTTATCAACAGCAGATCGAGGATCTGATTGCCAGGCCTGGTTTCATCCAGCCCGCCTCGCGCCGCAATGAAGTGGAAAACTTCGTTCGGCAGGGTCTGCGCGACTTCTCGATTTCTCGCGTGAACCTGCCCTGGGGTATCCCGGTGCCCGGCCACGAGGGCCACACCTTTTATGTGTGGTTCGATGCTCTGCTGGGCTACATCACCGCCCTGCTCGATGAGGGCGATGCCCCCGATCTGGAGACCGCCCTCAGCCGCGGTTGGCCCGCCTCCGTGCATGTGATCGGAAAGGACATCCTGCGCTTCCATGCGGTGTATTGGCCGGCGATGCTGCTCTCTGCGGGGTTACCGCTACCGGCAAAGGTGTTCGGCCATGGCTTTCTCACCCGCGAGGGCCAAAAAATGGGCAAGTCGCTGGGGAATGTGCTCGACCCGGCGGAGCTGCTCGAGCGCTGCGGTCGTGATGCCGTGCGCTGGTATCTGCTTCGGGATATTCCGTTCGGCGATGACGGCGACTTCCAGCAGCAACGCTTCAGCGACCTGGTCAACAACGACCTGGCCAACACCATCGGCAACCTGTTGAACCGCACCAGCTCGATGGCGCGGCGCTGGTTTGACAACGCCGTTCCACCAACCACCAAGGCGCTGCGCCTTGACCATCCGCTGGCCCAGGCAGCGAGCCAGGCCCGCCTGAGTGTGTTGGAGGCCCTTGAGACGCTGGAGTTCCGCACGGCTGCCGAAGCCACCTTGCAGTTGGCGATTGCCGCCAATGGTTTCCTCAATGATCAGGCGCCCTGGAGCCAGATGAAGCAGGAAGGCACTCGCGATCAAGTGGCCGATGACCTCTACGCCGTGTTGGAGGCGGCGAGGATCGTGGCCCTGCTGATAGCTCCCCTGCTGCCGGACCTCTCCACGCGGATGCTGGAGCAGCTGGGGCAACCGCTGCCCGATTCCGGTGCTGCCGCGACGGCGCCCAGCCCCTGGCTGCAGCAACTCGAGTGGGGAGGTCTGCCGGAAGGGCTTGAACTGCCCGAGCCCTCTCCGGTGATGGCCCGCCTGGAGCTTGAGAATCCGTTGTGATCAGCAGGTTCCTGTTCCCCACTGCACTGCTGTTGCTGGTCACGGGCTGCGCCAGCGCTCCTCGAAACCCGGAACGCTCGCAACCGTTTGCCTTCCGAGCGCTGGACCTGCGCCAACAGGATCCCGCCGGGCGACCGGCGTGGGCATTGCAGAGCCCCGAGGCCCGCTACGACATCAGTCGCAAATTCGCCCAGGCTCTTCGCCCCCGCGGCACCGTGTATCGCGATGGCAAAGCCAGCATTGAGATCGCGGCCCAGCGGGGCACGGTGATCGGTGATGGCCAAGCGATCCAGCTGGAAGGCGATGTGCGCATCCGTTTGCTGGGGAACGACCCGGTGGAGATCAATGGCGATGCTGCCCGCTGGCTGCCTCGGGAAGATCTGATGGTGATCGATCAGCGGCCCGTGGCCACGGATCGGCGTTCTCGCATCACTGCCCAGACGGCCCGTTACCTGATCAACAAAGACCTGGTGGAACTGCGGGGATCACCGGTGCTGGAGCACTGGCAGGAGGGCCGCAGCACGGACCCCAAGAAGGCGAGCTTCCCGTTGAAGGTCAAGACCCGCTGGGTCGATTGGAAACCCGATCAAGGTGACCTCACGGCACCGGCCCTGGTGCGCGGTGAGCGGTTTGACCCGGCCGTCAAACCCAAGGCTGGCGTGAAGCCGAAGCCTGCGATGGTGCTGACCGCACGGGGCCTGAAGGGCAACCTGCGCGCGGGCTATGTCGACCTGCTCGCTCCTGTGCAGGTGCGCAGTGCCGATCGCAAAGGCTGGCTTAATGCCCAACAGACCCGCTGGGCGATCAATGATCAGCGCTTGAGCAGCGACCGTCCCTTTTCCGGTGAACTCAACGCCCTGAAGGCCAAAGGGCAGGCCTTCCAGATCGACCTCAATGCCAGCGATGTGCTCATACCGGCTGACTGCGTGATCGAGCAGCCCGGTGAACAACTCACCGCCAGGACCTGTCTTTGGAATTGGCCCTCCGGCCGCTTTGAGGCGCGCGACCAGGTGGTCCTTCGGCGCCAGACCTACAAGCAGATCACTCGTGCCGATCGCCTCGACGGCAAGATCGGCAACGACGGCATCGCTGTGTTCCGCTCGCCCGGAGCGCGGGTGAATTCCCGTTTCACCCTTCCGAAGTCGCAGCAGGGGGGCAAGCAGCGTCCAGCAACTCCAATTGCGTTCTGAGCTTTTGGCTCCAGCCCTCCAGCCAGGCTTCATCGCTGCGACTGAAACAGCGCGGTGACCACCCCCCTAGCAACACCAGCCCCTCGCTGCCGATCGGCTGCACGATCACGGACGGGATGTTGGCGGGTAGCCCAGCGAATTCCGCTCGGCCGGGATAAAGCTTCAGGTTCACCAGGCTGACGGCCTTCTGGGTGGCCCAAGCCCGTTGACTGATGGCCCCCGGGATGAACTGAGCCTCCGACAGCATTCCCCGGCGCAGCAGGATCTGACCGCGCCAAAGCACCAGGAGCGAGGCTGCGGGTGTTGCGGTGAGCAGGAGCTGACTGCCCCAACCCAATTCCTGCTGCAGGGTCTCCGGCAACCCATTGCTCAGTTCAAGACCCTGCTGCCCCTCCAACTCCACCCGCTCTGGTGCAACGGGTACCGCGCGGGTCCAGAGGATCGCCACCAGCATCAGACCCACCGCCAGCAGGCTGGCTAACACGCTTGAGCGCTCCAAGGCGGGGCTGAGCTCTGCGGCGCTCAGCTGGTTGGCGACGCAGAGGGCCAAGCCCAACAGACCAGTGGCCAAGCAGAAACGGGCTGCAAAGGGCACGACCGGTGTGGAGGCAACGCCCTCACGTTGTCACAGCCACAATGCACAGCAATTGGATCACGGGTGCCAGGAATGTCCGCCATCGCCACGACTGCCGAGGCGTTTGCAGGGGTGGCCTTAGCCGCTGTGGCCTGTGACGGAGAACTGGCCAACCTGGAGATCCGCGCCCTACGGCAGCAACTGGAATACCGGCGCCCCTACCGGGACTACTCCGAACGGCAGATGGGCGATCTGCTGGATCGCCTGCTGGTGATTCTTCGGGGTGAGGGGGTCTCGGTCCTGATGGCTCAGTCCGCCGCACTCCTCCCGCCGGAGGTGCGGGAGACAGCCTTGGCGATGGCCGCCAGCTTGATCCACGCAGACCACATTCAGACCCCCCAGGAAGTGAGCTTTCTCGATGAGCTCACCGCTCTGTTGGAGCTTCCTGAAGCTCGATCCAAGGAGATCATTGCTGTGATCTCGACGTTGCACCGAGACAGCATCGTCAGCTGAAGGCAGACTGTGGCGAGCTTCACGCGATTGCCGGTGCGATCTCCTTTCAGCAGCAGGCTCTGGGCCTTGGTGATCAGCTCTGTGCTGGCTCTGCTGGCGCTGATCGCGCCCGGGGCAGCGCTGGCCACCGGCCCTCAGGATTTCCCTGAGCAACTTCCGGCATCGCATGTGCTCGATCAGGCGGATCTGTTGAGTCGTGCCGCCAACACGGAACTGAATCAACGGCTGGAGAGCCTCAATGATCAGCGGGTGGATGCCCGCTTGATCACCCTGCGCCGCCTCGACTACGGCACCAGCCTCGAGAGCCTGGGCAGCAGCTTGTTAGAGCGTTGGCAGAGCTCGGAACCTTCCGATCGCCTGTTGCTGCTGTTGATCGAATCGCAGAACAACAGTGCAGCCATTGTCGCTGGCGACGGCCTGGAGGGTGAGCTCTCCGACACCCTGCTCTCCAGCACGGCGATCAGCACCATGGGCCTGCCGCTGCGTGAGGGGGCCAGATACCGCCAGGCCAGCCTTGACGCCCTGACCCGTCTGACAACGGTGCTCAACGGCGAGGAAGACCCCGGCCCGCCCCAGCTGCTGGAGCGGATGCCCCTGGAAACCAACATCCCCACCAAGGAAGAAACCGCCTCGAGCAACGCCTTCCTCTGGGTTGTCGTGCTGCTGGTGGTGGGCACCTTGGTGCCGATGATCACCTGGTGGGTCTTCTCCCGCTGAGCACCCATGGGATTAACCGATTGGATTGGCAGCTTTGATCGCGCCAGCGCCAGCGATCTCAGCAACAACTTGGAGCGGGCCTATGAAGCAGCTCTTCTGATCCAGAGCCTGGAGCTGGAGTACTACAACGATCGTCCGGTGCGGCCGGAGCTCGAACTGAGCATTCCCAAGGCGGCGAAAGCTCAGATGCTGCGTCGCTTCCGCGCAGCCCTGCAAATTGCCCAGGACAATCTCAATGCCGTGGTCCCCCTGCGCGGCGAACTCGACAGTCAAGAGCTGCGACAGTTGCAGCTGGTGGAGGGTGTGTTGTCGCGCTACGGCCGCAATCGGCCCGTAGCCCCGAGCCTCTCGCGCTCGCCGGAGATGCTTCCGCGCAGCCTTCTGGGCATGTTTGATGGCGTTCGGCGTCAGCTTGATCCTGAGGCGGAGGCCTCCGTGGTGGCTGGCTTCCGCCGGCGCCGCGACTCCACGCTGGTGTCGCTTCGAATCTTTCTGCTGTTGGTTCTGGTGCCTCTGGTGGTGCAGCAGACCAGTCGCACGCTGGTGATCTCACCACTGATGGATCGCTTTGCACCCGATATTGCGTTCCTGAATTACACCAAGCCCCATCTGCAGGAAAAGGCGGTCAACAAGCTGCGCCTGTATCAGCAAGAACTGGAGTTTGAGGCCTATCTGGAGGGCAAGCAGCCACCCACTCCTGAAGAAATTCAGGCCTCCCTGGCCAGCAGAGCCGCCGAACTCAAAGACGAGGCCGATGCGGAAAGTCTGGAAGCCACCAAAAATGTGTTGGCCGACCTGGCCGCTCTGATCGGCTTCGTGCTGGTGTGCCTTGTGGGCCGCCGTGACCTTCAGGTGCTCAGGGGCTTTCTCGATGAGGCCGTTTACGGCTTTAGCGACAGCGCCAAGGCCTTCGCCATCATCCTGTTCACCGATATTTTCGTGGGCTTCCACAGCCCGGAAGGATGGACGGTGCTGCTGGATGGCATCGCCCACCACCTGGGCTTGCCAGCGGAGGAGAACTTCATCCTGTTGTTCATCGCCACCTTCCCGGTGGTGCTGGCCACGATCTTCAAATACTGGATCTTCCGTTACCTGAACCGCGTCTCGCCGTCGGCGGTGGCGACCCTCAAAAACATGAATGGTGGCGGCTGACCCTGGCCTGATCGTGATCAGTGGGCCCAGTCGCAGCGGCAAAAGCCGCTGGGCCGAGCATCTGGCGGCCTCCATCGGCACCGATGTGGTGTATCTGGCCACGGGGGCTCCAGCCGGGGATGACCTGGCATGGGCAGAGCGCGTAGCACTCCATCAGCAGAGAAGGCCGCCGCACTGGCGCACAGAGGAGGTGGGGGCTGAACTGGTGGCCGCTCTGACGCAGCAGCGCGCTGCTCAACAGGTGTTGCTGATCGATTCCCTCGGCACCTGGGTGGCCCAGCACCTCGAGCTGGAGTCAGGCCAGTGGCGTGACCTCACTCAGGCTCTGCTTCAGGCCCTAGAGCGATTGAAGCAACCTGTTCTACTGGTGTGTGAGGAGGTGGGCTGGGGCGTTGTGCCCCCGACGGCGATCGGTGGATTGTTCCGAGATCGCATGGGGTCGCTGCAGCAGCAGCTCACTTCGATCAGCGCTCAGAGCTGGCTGGTGGTGGCCGGCCGTGCCATCGATGTGATGAAACTGGGGGTATCGGTTCCGTTGCCTGACCATGCCCCGGGTGGTTCTCTATCAGCCTGAGATCCCCCCCAACACCGGGAATGTCGCCCGTAGTTGTGCCGCCACCTGCACGGAGCTGCACCTGATCGAACCGCTGGGTTTCGAGATCAATGACCGCAGCTTGAAGCGTGCGGGCCTGGATTATTGGCCTTGGGTGTCGCTCACGCGCCATCGCTCCTGGGAAGCGTTCCAAGCGCATCGCCAGGGCTTCGGCGGTCGCCTGCTGGCCCTCAGCCGGCATGCCAGCGCCCCCTACCACCATCTTCAATACGAGCCCGACGACTGGCTGTTGTTCGGTCGCGAGACCACAGGTCTGCCAGCGGAGCTGCTGGAGGAGGCCGATCAGCGGCTGACGATCCCGATGCCAGGGTCCGTCGACCGCGGCGGCGGGGTGCGCAGCCTCAATCTTGCCACCGCCGTCGGCGTGGTCTTATTTGAGGCTCTGCGTCAGTTGGAGATGGGCTGATCGACTGCAGCGCAGTCGGTCTCAAGCGTCTTTTTCTACTTGGTCAACCCAAAGAGTGACCATTGCGACTTGCGCAGCGTTGCTCTAGTCGTTAATGTCGCGCCGTCTGGTGGATGTTGGCTTCTCCACTGGGTTTGACCTTTGGCCAATTTGGATGAAGCCTGTTCAGTTTCTATTAACTACCGCCGCCTGTACTGCAGCCCTTGGGGCTGCCGGATCGGTAGTCGTTCCCTCCCTCGCCGATTCCAGGCCCGCTGGCCTGCCTGTTCTTTCCGCCCCTCCAGCCCTCTCCCCTGACCTGCTTGCTGCTAGCGGCAAGCCTGAAACCGACAAGATCTGGGTTAAAGCCCGCAAGACTCTCCCCCTGGCTGACCTTGCCCGCGAGATCAGCGAAGACAGCGGTTTGATCGCCAAGCTCAACGACGTTGAGCAGGATCACGATTTCAAGGCCGGTGACTGGCTGGTGCTTCCCAGCAAGGCCAGCAAGCAGGCCAAGCGTGTTCCTGCGATCGATACCTCCGAGCTACGCCGCTCAGCCCCTCTTTCAGCGCCCCCAGATCCCCAGCCTCTGGAAACCGCCAGGATTCGCTTTGGCGACAACCTGGCCAAAGTCGCTCAGCGCTACAACCTCAGCATTCAAGAGCTGTTGAAGCTCAATCCTGGTCTGCGTGCTGCCCGGATGGTGGTCGGTACCCCCATCCGCGTGGCCCAGGCCTCCGCAGGCCGTAGTCGCCTTGTGCTCGGTCTCAAGCCCCTGGGCTCTGGCGGCCTGAGCTGGCCTGATCAAGACGACTTCGGCTTTGGCGAGGGCAGTGAGCTCTTTACAGACACCGGTTGGATCTGGCCCACCAAGGGGATCTTCACCTCCGGTTATGGCTGGCGTTGGGGCCGGATGCACCGCGGCATCGACGTGGCCAACAACATCGGCACACCGATCATGGCGGCCAAGTCTGGTGAAGTGGTCTCAGCCGGTTGGGATGGCGGTGGTTACGGCTTCCTCGTTGAAATCCGCCATGTGGATGGCACGTTGACCCGCTACGCCCATAACAGCAGCATCCTGGTGCGTCCCGGTCAGCTGGTGGGTCAGGGCAAGGTGATTTCTCTGATGGGCAGTACCGGACGCAGCACCGGCCCCCATCTTCACTTCGAGATCATTCCGCCCGGTCGCGGTGCGGTGAACCCTCTCATGATGCTGCCGCCACGCGCCTGATCCCACGGCAGCACTGGGTTCACACATCCACGATCCTCTACAATCCCTAAACCGCGGCTCGGTAGCTCAGCTGGTTAGAGCGTGGGATTCATAACCCCAAGGTCGGGAGTTCAAGTCTCCCCCGAGCCATTCCTCTGCCCCGCTTCGGCGGGGCTTTTTGCTGTCAACCTGTCTGGCTTGATCCGCGGCAGATGCATCGCAGATCAGGCGAGCAGCACTCCTGACTCAAATGAGCTGATCAACTCCAACTGCGATCAGGACGTTGGAGACCCGACAGGGAACTGCAACGGCGCTATGCAACGAGCTGGCATGAGGAACAGCGATGGAAACCATGCTTTACGCCCTCGTCGGTGGCTTGCTGGTGTTGTTGCTCTGGTGAGCAGTGATCGCTGAATCCGAGACAATCAGCGTTGACGCAGCTGAAGCACCATGACCGCGACCATCCAACGCCTGGTGGATGGACCTAGTGACCCGAAGGCCACGTTGGTGCTCGCCCATGGCGCCGGTGCCGGCATGGACAGCCCCTTCATGGCCGCCATCGCCGGCGGCCTGGCTGATCGCGGCTGGCGTGTAGTGCGCTTCAACTTCCCCTACATGGTGCGCAGCGCCCTAACCGGCAAACAAGCAGCACCGGATCGACTGCCCACCCTGGTCGTTGCGTTCCAAGACGAGATCCAGGCGGCCGCTCAAGAGCAACCACCACTGCTGATCGGTGGCAAGTCGATGGGCGGGCGCATCGCCAGCCTGGTGTTGGATCAGGCGGCGATCGATCACCAGGTGCGTGGTTGCATCTGCCTTGGCTATCCCTTCCACCCGCCGGGGCAACCCCAGAAGCTGCGCACCGAACACCTCAGAGAGCTGCGTACCCCTTGTTTGATTCTCCAGGGGGAACGCGACAGCTTCGGGCGCCGGGAGGAGGTCGATGGCTATGACCTCTCAAGCGCGCTAGAGGTGCAGTGGCTTCCCAGCGGCGATCACAGCTTCAAACCGACCAAGGCCTCAGGGCTGACACTGGAAGACAACCTGGCGAGTGCCGTGGAGCGGATGGATCGCTGGTTCGATCAGGAGGCGCTGGCCACCTCGACTGTTTGATGGATGCGCTGGAACATGTAGCCCATGCCCCGGGCCGTGAGGATCAGCTCGGGGTTCTCCGGATCGTCTTCCAACTTGGCCCGAAGCCGTGAGATGTGCACATCCACCACACGGCTATCGGAGGAGCGCTCAGGCTTGTAACCCCAAACCTTCTCGAGCATGTCGAGACGGCTGATGGGCTCACCGGAGCGGCTGATCAGCAGCTCGAGCAGGTTGAATTCCATGCCGGTGAGACGGATCCGATCCTCACCGCGGTGCGCCTGGCGCTTGTTGAAATCGATGCTGAGATTGCCGACCACCACCACGTGGGCCGTGCGACCTGGACCGGCCACACCGTTGCTTTGTCCGTAGGACACGCGGCGCATCACGCAGCGGATGCGAGCTTCCAGTTCCTTGGGGCTGAAGGGCTTGACCATGTAGTCATCGGCCCCGAGCTGCAGACCCGTGATCCGATCAGCCACATCGCCAAGAGCCGTGAGCAGGATGATCGGCACTTCCGACTGGGCACGGATGCGCTCGGTGACCGCGAAGCCATCGAGCTCCGGCATCATCACGTCGAGCACGACGACATCGGGCTCAAAGCCACGAAACGCTTCGAGGGCCTGCGCGCCGTTTTCCGCCAGGGTCACCTGATGGCCCTGCATCACCAGCCGCGTTTCCAGGATGCGGCGAATGTTGTCTTCGTCGTCGGCAACCAGGATCTTGAGAGGACTCTCTAACGGTTCGCTCATCCGGCCATCAACACATGCTTTTGCACAATTAGCGGAGTGCCCGACCGAATTTGAAGGAACAACAGGGTTTGTAACGAATCCAGGGGAGAACCTCAGCGGCCCAGCACCTGCTCCTTCAGCCGCTGGATGCGACTTAGCAGTTCCACCCGCTTCTGTTGCTTGAGGGCGTTACGCGAGAGAAAACTCAGCGCACTCACCAGGCCGACCAACTCCAGCAATCCCCCTAGAAGCGGAATGGAATCAATGGCTTCGAGCGTGCCTCCCGCCAGCTTCAACAGAATCCCCGCCAGCAACGCCAAGCCCAACAGCTTGGCCACCTGAACCAGGTCGGCGCGGTCGCCACTCTGGAAAGCGGCCAGCTTGGAAAGCAACGCCTTGAACAAACTCAGCGGCAGCGGCACCTCAGCGGCTGACGCTGCCTGAGTCGCCAGGGGAGCCGCCTCCGCCACCGGGATCGCGGTGGGTTCCCGCAGGGCCTCAGCTTCTTTGATCTCCAGTTCCAACTCGGGCTTGGGATCAACCATGGCGGCAACGGCCTCGATCAGAGGTGCTGGTCTTGGAAGGCATCGATCAACACCGGCACGGTGACGATCGGATCAAAGCTGCTCACTGCGGGCGCCTCCGGCTGCTGCCTCACCCGCACCGGAGCGGAGCGAACCACAGGAGCGGGCACTGGAGAGCTGGCGTCATCGCGGCGGCGCACGGCGCGGCGGCTGGTGACCTCAGGGCGGCTGGTCGCCAGGGGACGCTGAATCGGTTGGTCCTTGAGCTCCCCACGGAGCTGATTCAGCAGACGAAAATGACCAGTGGTGTTGTATTTCCGCAGCAGGGAAGGATCCCAAGCCATCGCAGCGAGGCGGATAGGTCAGAACAGCCTATGGCGAAACCGGTTCCCGGTCGAAGCGTGATAAATTGTTGCCGTGACAACTGGAAGTCGATCCGCCTACGGGATGGCTTCCGCGTCTCCACCACCCTTCTCTTTGACTATGTCGAGGCTCGTCGGTCTTCAAGCTCCTGACTTCACCGCCACCGCTGTGGTCGATCAGGAATTCAAGGAGGTGACCCTCTCCTCGTACCGCGGCAAGTACGTGGTGCTCTTCTTCTACCCCCTCGACTTCACCTTCGTCTGCCCGACGGAGATCACCGCGTTCTCGGATCGCTACAGCGAGTTCTCCAGCCGCAACTGCGAAGTGCTGGGTGTGTCCGTGGATAGCCAGTTCTCCCACCTCGCCTGGGTTCAGACCGACCGCAAGAACGGCGGCCTCGGCGACATCGCCTACCCCCTGGTCGCTGACCTGAAGAAGGACATCGCCCGTGCTTACGAGGTGCTCGATGAGGACGCCGGTGTGGCCCTGCGCGGTCTGTTCATCATCGATCCCGATGGTGTGATCATGCAGAGCACGATCAACAACCTGCCCGTGGGCCGCAGCGTCGACGAGACCCTGCGTCTGCTGCAGGCCTTCCAGCACATCCGCAACCACCCCGACGAGGTGTGCCCCGCCAACTGGACGCCCGGCGAGAAGACCATGAACCCTGACCCCGTGAAGAGCAAGGAGTTCTTCGCTGCGGTGAACTGAGTTCAGGTTCAGACCGTCCTTTGCATCCCAGGGGGGCTCGCGCCCCCTTTTTTGTGCTCAGAGCAGGGCAAGACGCCCCGAGCAGCCATCCAGCTGGGCCTGCCGCCCGAGGGGCAAGGCCAGATTCGGGGTTCCATGGCCAACAGGAAGATCGCTGACCATGGGTAGCCCAAGCGGTTGCAGGCGCTCCAACAGGATCTCCTGCATTGAAAAATCCCCGGGCAAGACATCGTCTTCAGCCCATCGGAAGCGGCCCAGTGCGATGCCCGCGAGCCGCGAAAGCAGACCGGAGGCCCTCCACTGGGTCAACTGCCGGTCGATCCGATAGGGGGCCTCCCCCGTGTCTTCCAACACCAGGATCGCTCCCTCCAGTGAGGGCATCCACCGCGTACCGATCAAGCTGGTGGCAATGGTGAGGTTGCTGACCACTAACGGCCCCGCCACCACTCCCCCCTGCACCCCCTTGCCGATCAGCGGGGGCACAGGGCGGTCTTGCAGAAGAGCTACCAGCCGTTGCCACTGGGCCTGGTCGCCACCAAACCAGGCGTGGATGCCACCGCTGCTGCCAGCCCGTTGCTGCGCCAAGAGCAGGGCAGAACAGTCGGAGAACCCGACGCACCAGCGCGGTTGGGGCGGAATGGTCCAGCCCTGTTCCAGCACCCGGGCACTGCCCCAACCTGCCCCCACGCAAAAGAGGGCATCAATGCTGTGATCGAGCCAGGCCTTGCGCAGAGCCCCTTCGCGTTGCTGATCCGTTCCGGAGAACCAGCGCCACTGACCCATCAGCTCTGGCGGGGTGAGCAACTGCCAGCCCTGTTCAGTGCAGCGCTGCTTGAGGCGAGTCAAGAGCGGATCCCCTGGCTCGAGCCAGGTGCCCGGAGCCAAAGCGGCGATGCGGGAGCCAGGCTTCAGAGGAGCGGGCTGCCGGGCCGACGCAGCGGCAACCAGCGGTGCAGCGAGAACACCGGCAGCGGTGAGCTGGAGCAGCTCACGCCGGCGTATCGCTCTCATCCCAGCAGGCTGGCCAGCAAGCGGCGACCGTCCACACCCCCGGTGGCCGAATCACATGCGCGTTCTGGGTGGGGCATCAAACCGAGCACATTGCCCTGGGCGTTGCAGAGGCCGGCCACATCACCAACGGAGCCATTGGGATTGCGCACATAGCGCAGCACCACCTGCCCGCTGTCTTCCAGGGCCTTGAGCTGATCCGGATCGGCCTGATAGCGCCCTTCGCCATGGGCGATCGGGAACGTCACCACCTCGCCGCTGTTGTAGCCCTGCAACCAGCTGCAGGATCCGGGCTCCACCTTCAGGTCCGTGGGTTCGCAGATGAAGTGGAGTTTTTCGTTGCGCGTCAGGGCACCAGGCAGCAAACCCATTTCTGTGAGCACCTGGAAGCCATTGCAGATGCCGAGCACGCGCCCACCTCGCTGCGCGAAGGCGGCCACTTCCTCCAGCACCGGAGCAAAGCGGGCGATGGCCCCGCAGCGGAGATAGTCGCCATAGGAGAACCCGCCAGGCACCACCACTGCATCAAGGCCACTGAGGTCGCGTTCCTCATGCCAGAGGAAGCGGGTCTCAATGCCCAGACAACCCTGAGCTGCCCACTGCACATCCCGGTCGCAATTGGATCCGGGAAACACCACCACGCCAAGGGTCATCGATCAGGCCCCCGCAGAG
>VGPT01000027.1 GCA_016882485.1 Cyanobacteria bacterium M_surface_10_m1_298 | reverse complement strand
CTGTTCGAGTGGGCCTATCCCCAGGTGGCCGACTGGTGCCGCCGCGAAGGGCGCCCCTATCCAGCCCTGACGGACGAGGGGGAAATTGCGGAGCAACTGCCCCGCACCTTGAAGCTGCGCTACTGAGCCCCATCCCACCTCGCGCGGGAACACTGAGTCGATGAAGACCGGCGGGCAGAACAGCCCACCTGGTACTAGATCTCAGTACCATGCAACTCAGGCGACGGCATCGGCGCACCCTTGAGCTGATCTATGCCCGTCCGGTCAGGGGCACTCTTCCCTGGCGTGACATCGAAGCTCTCTTCCTTGAGCTCGGAGGCACGATCAGTGAACGGTCTGGCAGCCGTGTCGCCGTCGTTCTCTTTGGGGAGGTTCGGGTTTTCCACAGACCCCATCCCTCACCAAATGCTGACAAGGGCGCTGTTGCCTCCATCCGCCAATGGCTCGAAAACCACGGGGTCAAGCCATGAACCTGATGTCTGTCGACGGCTACCAAGCCCGAATCGAATACAACCCAGAAACGGATCAATTCCGTGGGGAGATTCTTGGCCTGAACGGAGGAGCCGACTTCTACGGATCCAACCCCGAGGAACTCAGGAGAGAATTCAGGCACTCTCTCGCGGTGTTTTTAGAGGTCTGCCGGGAGCAGGGTCTTGAACCCCGGAAGCAGTATTCGGGCAAGTTCAACCTGCGGATCCCCCCGGAACTGCACGAGCAGCTCAGCCTCGAAGCCGAGATCCAGGGGAAAAGCCTGAATGCCCTCGCCCTGGAGGCGCTAGAGAACAGTCTTGGTGCCTGACATGAATCACTCACAATCTCCGAGGATTCGGCAACAAGATCCAAGCGATTCAGGAGCTGGAAAAGCCAAGGGGTCGCTCAACCAGCCGATCAGCGAGAGCGAATGTCAACAACGGAACGGATTCACCCTTCTGCCAAAACAACCGCAGGGAACACCCGTTGATCTTGAGCTGATCAAGGAACTCCTCGACGATTAACCCTACTGAGATGAGCGCAGGTTGTTGCCGCTGCCGCTGAGCCAGCTCTCGAGGCCTTCTCCGAGGAAGGAGAGGCCGAGCACCAGCACGAACATCGCCACCCCGGGGTAGAGGGCGGTCCACCAGATTCCGGTGGGCAGGGCGGCGAGGGCCTGCTGCAGATCGCTGCCCCACTCGGGCACCGTTTCGGGAAGGCCCAGCCCGAGGAAGCCCAGGCCGCCGAGCACCAACACGGCATCGGCGGCGTTGAGGGTGAGCAACACCGGAACCGAGGTGATCACGTTGCGGAACAGGTAGCGCCGCAGGATCCAGATTGGACTGGCCCCCAGGGAGCGGGCCGCCTCCACATACAGCTCGGCCTTCACCTGGGCCGTCTGATTGCGCACCACCCGGAAGTACTGGGGCACGTAGACCACACACAGGGCTGCGGCGGCATTGGGCAGTCCCTTGCCGAGCAGGAAGGCCAGCACCACCGACAGGAGCAACACCGGAAGCGTGTAGAGGGTGTCCATCAGCAGCACCAGGGTCCGGTCGATCCAGCCTCCGAGGTATCCGCTCACCATCCCCAGGGGCACCCCGATCACCAGGGCCGCCCCCAGGGCCACCACCACCACCTGCAGGGCTACGCCGCTGCCGGCGAGGGTGCGACTGCAGACATCACGCCCGAGGCGATCGGTGCCGCACCAGTGTTGCCAGGACGGCGGGGCATAGATGGGACTGTCGAGCCCCCCATTGAGCTCAGGCAACACCCCCAGCTGGATGAACAGGGGAGTGAGCAACGCCACCAGGGCGTAGACGAGCACGATCACCACACCCCAGCGGGCCATGCGCCAGGCCAATGGGCGCGATGCCGCAGATGTGGGTAAGACAGGGGGAGTCATTGCGGCACACCATGCCACCGATGGCCCCTGAAGTCCAAGCGTGCAGCCTGCTGCTCGCCGATGACGATGCGCGCCTGCGTCAGTTCCTCGAACTGGAGCTGTCGGAAGAGGGCTATGCCGTGCAGAGCTGCTCCGATGGGATGGCCGCCCTGATGGCAATCCGGCAGCAGAGCCCCCAGTTGGTGATCCTCGATTGGATGCTGCCCGACCTCAGCGGAGTGGAGGTGTGCCAACGCTTGCGCTCCACGGGCCTGCAGGTGCCGGTGTTGATGCTCACGGGCCGTGATGCGGTGTCAGATCGGGTGGAGGCCCTCGATGCCGGCGCCGATGACTACCTGGTGAAGCCGTTTTCGATTGAGGAACTGCTGGCGCGGCTGCGGGCCCTGGCGCGGCGGGGCCAATCGGCCAAGGGCGCTACCGCAGAGCAGCTGCAGGTCGACGATCTGGTGTTGAACACCGCCAGCCATGAGGTGAGCCGAGGCGGCATGGCGGTGCATCTGAGCCTCACGGAATACAGCCTGCTGCTGGAGCTGATGCGGGATCCGGGGCGGGTGCAGAGCCGCGAGCATCTGCTGCAGAAGGTCTGGGGCGAGAGCTTCGTGGGCGATAGCAACGTGCTCGATGTCTATGTGCGCTATCTGCGCCGCAAGCTCGAACCGGCAGGGCAGCCCACCTTGCTCCAAACGGTGCGGGGCGTGGGCTTTCTGCTCAAGGCCGGAGAGCCGCGCGCGGTGGCTCCATGAACGGCCCCCTGGTGGCGGTGGTGGATGACGACCCACGCATCCGCGCCCTGCTGGGCTGCGAACTGGAAGAGCTGGGGGCCGAGGTGCTGCTCTGCCGCGAGGGCAGTGAACTGCTCAAGGCCGAGCGCCTGGAGGAGGTGACCCTGGTGCTGCTGGATTGGATGATGCCGGGCCTCGATGGGGCGGCAACGCTGCAGGCCCTGCGGCAACGGGAGCACCTCGCGCGGGTGGTGGTGGTGACGGCCCTGTGCGATCCGCAGGTGGAGGCCGAAGCCCTGGGCGGGGGGGCGGCGGCGATGCTGCTGAAAACCGAAGCGATCGCCCAGCTGCCTCAGTTGCTCAGGCCGGAGTGAACCAGCGGCGCAGGCTGGGGGCAGGGCTGAGCACAGCCGGCAGACGCAACTGGAAATCGGCTCCACCGCCGGGGGCATCGGCCACCAGCACGCGGCCTCCCATGCGCTCCATCAGGGTTTTCACCACCGCCAAACCGATGCCATGGCCGAAGACCTCCGCGGATCCGCTACCGCGTCTGAAACGCTCGAAGATCTGATCACGCTCGGCTTCTGGAACGCCTGGGCCCTGATCGATCACATGGAACACCACCTCCTTGGCCTCACTGCTGAGGGCCAGCTCAATCGCTGCGGCGTCGGGGCTGTACTTCAGGGCGTTCTCCACCAGGTTGCTGAGGCACTGGCTGAGACGCTCCGGATCGGCACTCACCTTGGGGCAAGCGGCAGGAAGGCTCTGCAGCAGGAGGCGTCCGGAACTCGCGGGTGCAAGGCGGATCTGTAAGTCAGTCAGCAAGGAGCAGGGATCGAGCTGGCGGCACTCCAGCTGCAGGCGGCCGGCATCGTCACGGGCGATTTCAAGCAGATCGTTCACCAGGCGACCCATCGACTCGGCTTCTTGGGTCACCAGCTGCAGCTCTTCGTGTTGCTGCGGATCCAGCTGATCGCCGTGGCGCAGCAAGCGACGGCTGTAGCCCGAGATCAAGGTGATCGGTGTGCGCAGTTCGTGGGAGACGCCGTTCACAAAGGTGCGCTGGTGCTCCCAGGCCTCTGACAGCCGATCCAGCAGCCCGTTGAAGGCCTCTCCAATGGGATGCAGCTCTTGGGGCTGGCCCTGCAGGGAGAGGCGATCGGTGCTCAACGAACGAGAGGAGATCCGCGAGAGGGTGCTGCTGAAGGACTCCAGGGGCATCAGGCCCCGGTGAATCACCAGGCGCAGCAGCGCAGAGGTGAACAGCGCCGAGGCCCCGGCCACAGCCACCAGCAGCAGTTGAAGTTGCTGCTCCTGGGCCAACTGCAGCGAAAAGTCTTGAAGAAAGCGCAGCTGGTAAGACTGCCCTGCGAGGCGAATGGGGGTCTCAGAGGTGAAGTAAGAACGCCCCTGGAACTGAAAACCGTGAGGCTCAGAGCTGTTCTTTAGTTGTGAATCGGCTGCGCTGATTAGGGGGTGGCTGGCGCGGTAGTCCTCGAAGAGGGGCCCGACAGGCAGCAAGACGGGAGGAGAGTTGATCTGCTTGGGCTCTAGCCACACCATCCAGACCGTTAACGAAGGCGTCGCGAGCTGGTTCAGCAGCCCCTGGAGTTCAGCAGGGGAATCCACCTCGGAAGGGCTCAAGCGATCGAGAACAGCTCGCGTGGCTTCTGCCTGGGCGACGTGCCGCTCGTAGCGGAGTCGGTTGGAGAGTTGCCGGTTGAACAGCAGCAAGACCACATAGCCCGCCAACACGGCCAGGAGGCTGGTGGCCTGCAGATGGCGGCGGATTGAGGTTGCGGGCATGGGTGAGCGGCTACCGCCTCCACCCAGAAGCTAGGCAGCGCAGGCGAACTACGCCACGCTCAGACAACTCTCAGACAACCACCAGAAAGCTCTTGTGGTGCTGCAGATCTGCGCTGCATACGGTGAACACAAGTCACCCTATGTCTCGATGACTGCATCCACTCTCAAGCCTCAGCTGCGCCACGCCCTGCTGAGCAAGCTGAGTGTCAAGCGCTCAAGCAAACAAAACGCGCTTCAAAAAGGCTTCACCTTGGTGGAGCTAATGATCGTGATTGTGATCGTGGGGATTTTAAGTGCGATCGCGCTGCCGAACTTTTTAAGTCAAACCGAAAAAGCCAAAGCGACAGAGCCAAAAACAAAAGTGTCGGCATTGCTGAAGCAAGCCGCAGCAGAGGCCCTGGAAGGCACAGCAACAACAGCCTTAACAACCATGAACACAGCGACCACTGGACCAGTTGCAGTTGCAACAGCAACTGGCAACTGGACATACACAATGAGCGCGGGATCAACAGCAACGGATGACATCGTAGCCACAGCAAGCCCCAAATCAGGAAGCGCAGCTGCTGGAATAACTGCGATTCAGGGTTGCGTTGACATCAAGACCGGCAAAATCGAAGTCGACCAGACAGCAACGGCCAAAACCGGCTGCTAAACAAACCCATCCGGACAATTCAAGCAAGGGAGCGAAGGGGAATGCCTCAGCTCTTACAAAAGATACGAGACAAAAAAGCCAACGAAAAAGGCTTTATTCTCCCCCTCGTGATGATCATCTCTCTGATCATTGCCACCGGCCTGATGGCCCTAGCCGCAAGATCGTGGCTAGGGCTTTCCGGTACCATTCGCCAGAGCCAGTCAAGGCAGGCGCGAGAAATAGCAGAAGCAGGCATCGCCAGACTGATTGAAAGCCTTAACTCTCAGTACGCCTATCTGCTAATCAAAGACAGATCACAGTGGGGCAACAGCTCCTTCGCATCTTCCATATGCCCGAACTCAAGCCAGGGCATACCTGCAACAACTGGCGAAGTCAGCACACTCGGAAAGTACACACTTCTCGAGTACGACTTCCAAGGCAGCCCCTTCTATGGTGGGAAAGCTAAAATCAAGATGAAGGGTGAACGCAGTAAAGACAGCAAGATTCTCGCCACATCAATTGTGGACCAAACACTCGACATCAAGCCGAAAAGCTGTTCTAGCTCATATCAAGAACCAACCGTCACTAGCGGCTTCCCAGGTCTTCTCGGCCAACGCATCGAACTTGGCGGAAACGACATCTTCGGAAGCCTGTCCGGCAATGTCTTGTGCTTACAGTGCCAAACGCCCACTACAGATTACGAGAATCTGACCAGAAGCGAACAAGAAGCTGCCATACAAATGACCAATAATGGTTCGGTTGCTGGACAGATTTTTCTAGGACCTATCGATTTACCGCCTGTGCCCACGCCACCAAGCAACCTTGGCTTTGGGCCCGCGACACCAATCACAAAAAGCACGAGCATTTCCGCCGGAGACAATACGGGTGCATGTCGAGTAGAGGATCGCGGCGCCCTACCTCCAATCACTCACTGCGTCGTTGACAGCATTCAGCTCAACGGCGACAAGACCCTGACCGTGAACACCACAAATGGGGACGTACGCATCTATGTAACAGGCAATACCGTTGATTTTGCCGGCGGGAACAACGGGGGGTACATCAAGCACGAACCAGCTGGCGCCTCTCCAAGCTCACTCGGCCTGTTTGGCAGACCAGCAGATCTGAATGATGGCAACGATCAAGTGGTGAGAATCGCCGGAGCCTCGGCAAACAACTCGATGTGGGTCTATTTCCCGGATGGCAATGTCGGCATCAATGGAGGGAGGAATACTGCTGTCAGCTGCGACAGCGCTGGCGAATGTACCGGTGGAAACATTTACGGAGCAGTATGGGCAAAAGAGTGGAATGGATCGAGCTCAAACGTGGCAAAGCTAGTGGTTCCAGCTGACATGGGCACCCAGCTTTTTAACACCTTCGGACCCCAGTACGCGCTGGGAATCCGAGACTATGTCGCCCTAGGCGTGTCTCACTGGAGCAGCTGGACAAAGCAGTGAGACACCAACAGACTCTGATCCCAAAGGAAAGCCTACAAGAGAGTGGAGTGACAACATCAGGATTCAGCCTGCCAGAAATCTTGATTGCCTCCTTCATCCTGGCCTTGGTGGTCTTAGGCAGCGTGCGCATGACCAGCACCGCCCTTCTGGGAATGGGTCACTCGAAAACGAGGGGACAAGCCGACAACGAAATCGCACGACACATTGAGGAACCAAGAGCCAAAGCCTTTGGGTTTCTCTGCACCCAGGGATGCACTGATGATCAACTCACGAAAGCTCTGACCTACAACCTGACCACGCTGAAACCGCTGTGCGCATCAAAAGGCCTTGGCCAGGCATTTCTTAACAGTCTCTCCAACCAAGAGAAACCACTCTCATTTACAACTGGGGCACCACCTATTGATATTTCAGCAAGCTATAGCGCGGACGGCAACAAACTTCATGTCACCTATGAAGCCAAAACAACACCAAGACCACTCTTTGTGACGACAACACTGGTGCCTCATGCACAAGGGTGGTGCCCATAGATGCAGTCGCCGCAGGCGCGAAGAAATGGCTTCACGATGGTCGAGCTGATGGTCGTCATCGTGATTGTTGGCATCCTCTCGGGCTTGGCAATCCCGACTTACATGCGCAACTGGCAAGACGAACGCCTTAACAGCGCCACAAAACGAACGATCGCCTGGCTCGATGATTTGAGGCGATCGGCCATTCAGAACTCAACAGTCTGCAGGGCAACGATCGATTCGACAAACACAAGCCTGACAGGACTCTGCGACAACAAACCGACTGAGCAAAAGGTTCTCGACCTTCAACAGGAAATCCCCAATACTTCTGGCTTGAACTTTTCTCTGATGGGCTTAACACCTGCCACTTGGGTCTTCACACCGCGTGGAACCAGCACCACAGAGGGTGACTTACGCATCAGATTGGCGGGCAGCGACCTAGGCCGCTGCCTCACCTTGATGAAGCCCCTTGGATTGCTGCGTAGCGGGAAGCTCCGCTCTGGCTTATGCGTCTACACCACCAGCTACTGAGGACCAAGCCGGAAAGACAGCAGGGCTTCAGCCTGACCGAGCTAATGGTTGCTGCCTCCGTTGGCGTTCTTCTGAGCCTTGTGGCAGGAGACGCCTTGATCTCCCACATGCAATCCAATGCACGCCTGGAATCACTGGAGCGGCTTCGCAGCGATTGGAGCAGAACCAGCCACTTCATTGAGTCTGAAGTGGCCCTCAGCGAACGCGTGCTGACCAACCCCAATTCAGTCAACCTAAATCAGTGCAGCCCCTCCATCACAGCGGAAGAATTTCGATTCGCCCTGGAAATTCGCAGAGACTTACCACCCGTCATCTACTTCATCCGAAGCAACGAAGACAACACCCAGTCCGTATGGAACGGAACCCATAGCCTCTTTCGCTGTGGACCAGGAATTGATGAGAATGGTAATTACACCGACATGATCACAGGCACAACCCCAACAACCGGTACTGCCAACCGAGTGATTGACGGCCTCAGCCCCAGCTGCGGCATCAAGGTGCTAAATACAGCCGAGACGAGCAAATCCCTAAGCATCGAACTCTGCGTGAATGGCATCAGCACCCAAACCCTGGCTGGCGAGACAAACACCTACTCAAGGGTTAGCCCGATCTTTTCTTATCCAAATGCCAACAGCCTCTGCAGCGACCAGAATCTCAGCATTGAGGGTTTCTACAAACTGAGCGGTGGTGATAGCAGCCAAAACACCCTCTCAGTTCCCAAGAATGCAGTTCCAGCGGATCAAGATGTATTGATCTGTGGCTATGGAGGTAGCGACAACATCACTGGCTCAACAGCCAACGATGTTCTAGAAGCCGGAGACCTCACAGTGGAGGATGCCACCGGCGCGACCATGGATGGGCAGGCCGGCAATGATCGGCTGTTGGGTGGCGGACGACATGACAACTTGCTTGGCAACGCTGGCGATGACACCTTGATCGGCCAGGCCGGCAACGACCGGTTGGATGGAGGCCCAGGTGAAAACCGTTACCTCCCTGGCCTTGGGAACGACACGGTGATCGGCGGACCCGATCTTGACGTGGTGTTTCTCGATGACATCCGCAACAACTTCACGGGACTGAGCGCCTGCACGCGTAGCAACTGCAGCCTCAGTTACACCAAAGCCAACATCACTTACACCCTCACCATGAGCAACACCGAGGTTCTGATCTTCCGGGATGGCCGCTACGACCTGCGCTGAGCCCATAAGCACTATTACTCAGGCCGTCCAATCCCAAAGAAAAGTAGAAGAGAGATAAACGGCTCCACGCCAAGACCATGCCAAGAGCACGGCCCATACGACGCCACCCAAGCAGAGGGCCAACTCAGCGGCCTCGCTGGATTCAGGCGGGCTTCACGCTCGTGGAGCTGATGGTGGTCATCGCCATCGTGGGCATCCTCACCGTGATCGCCCTGCCCAACTTCGCCAATCAATCCTCGAAGGCGAAGATGACAGAAGCGAAAACCCTGGCCTCGGCAGCCTTGAAGCAGGCAGCTGGAGCCTTTGCCGAATCAGGCGCCGCCGGCGTGAAGCAGTGGGGATCGAGCCAATGCCCAAGCAACACCCGCTATTTCCAATTCACTTGCAACGGTGCAGCTGGCACCCTTCCGATCGTGACGGCCATTGGCTCCACCGAAGGCGGAGATTTGAAAGGCCAATTCCTACAAGCGTCCGTTGACCTCGACACCCAGAACAGCGGCTTTGGCCAGATCAAGATGTGCGGAACCATGCCTGGTCTGGGTCGTTGCAGCCCTGGAGGTTGAGCCATGGTTGTAAGCGGAGGCCATGGCGCCATCACCCCTGAACAGCTGGCTCGCTGGGGTCTGCTGCGGCAGGTGCAACGGGAAGACTGCATCGACCACCTCCTCGAGGAAGTGGATGCGCCGGCTGGTTCAGAGCTGGAAGGGCTTCAAAGCGACTGGTTGAAAGCCCATGAACTGCAGAACCAAGCGGCTTTGCAGGCCTGGCTGCAGAAACAGGGCCTCGACGAGGCGACCTGGCGGTGCATGATCAGCCGTTCGTGGCGCTGGAGCCGGTGGTGCCTGGATCACTTCCAATCCCAGCTGCCGACGTACTACCTCAAACGCAAGCCCCTTCTGGATCGGGTGAGTTACTCACTCCTGCGGGTGAAGGACAAGGCCCTCGCCACTGAGCTGTATCTGCGCATCAAGGAGGGTGAGGCCAGCTTTGAAGACATCGCCAGCGCCTACTCCGCAGGGCCTGAGCGCAACAGCGGAGGGCAGCTCGGGCCTGTTGCCATGCAACAACCCCATCCAGTGCTGGCCCGGCTCTTGCAGGTGAGCAGCCCCGGGCAACTCTGGCCCCCCAAGCAACTGGAGAATTGGTGGATCGTGGTGCGTTTGAACCACCTGCACACCACGGAACTCGATACAGAGACGTCTCAGCAACTTGCCCTCGAGCTGGGTGAGAAGCATCTCGAACAAATCCTGGATCTTTCCTGTACGCAAGAACCCCTGAGGTAGGCGCTGCATAGCTTGGAGGGCATGGTGGATGCTCCTCCCAAGCGCCATCTCGAAGGGTGGGGGCCTCTGGCCCAACTGCCCCTTGAGATTCAGCAGCAGCTGAAACAACAGCTGCGCAGCATCGCTCTGGAGCCCGGTGAGCAGCTGCACAGCGCAGAGCATCTCCCCCCCGGGGTTCTCTACCTCGAGGAAGGGCAAATGCGCCTGCTGGCCCTAGACCAGCGCAAGGAGCCCTTCACCCTGGAGCGCTACAGCAGCGGGCAACTGGTGGGGCCTGATCTATTGCTGCGGGGCATGACCGGGCAATCACTGGCCGCTTCCACCACGGTGCGAGCGCAGTTGCTGCCAGCCGAGACCTTCCTGCAACTGATCCAGCACTATCCCCAACTGCTGCAGGGATTTCAGGTCCTTCAGCCCCATGAGCTCTATGCCGTCACGGCAAGCCGCAACGATCCACGGGCGCCCACTGCGCAGGCATTACTGCAGTGGGCGAAACAGGAATGCTCCCAACCCCATCAGCTGAAACTTCTGCCGCCAGGAGAGCACCAGCTTGCGGCTGACGCCGGTCGCTGGTTGGTGAGTAGCGGCAACGTGGAGGGGGAAACTCCTGGGTCCCTGCTGCAGGGGCCTGCGCGCATCAGTGTTCTTGGTCGGCTCCCCGCAAGGCTGATCCCCCTACCGGTGCACTGGCCTCCCCAGCAAGCCATATCGACCGACAGCCTGCCGACAACGCACAGCCCGCTGAGCACCAACCAACCTCCGAGCCTTCAACTGCAACGGGAGGCCCTCGAAGATTGGTATGGCCGCCTTCGGGATGACGGCAGCTTCCCGCAACACAACGGCAGTGGTCCGGTGGAGGAACCACTGGCCTGCCTGCGCATGCTCTCGCGGCATTTCGACTTGCCCTTCCGCCGTGACGTGCTGCGGCGGGTGCTGAGCGACCAGCTCCAGAGAGCCGGGGATGGGCATTTGGGCCTCCAACAGCTTGCTGCGATCTGCGATCTCCTGGGGCTACGCACCACCCCCCTGCAGCCATCCGCCAGCCAACTGCTCGAACGGTTGCCTTTGCCTGCCCTGAGCCTGCTCAACAACCACCCGGTGGTGTTCTGGGAACAACACAACGGCCAGCTGTTGGTGGGAGATCCCCTGCGGGACCAGCAATGGGTGCCCTGCGAAGAGTTACTGCGGCAGAACCAGGGCGAGGCGATTCCTCTGCTCTATCTGGAGGCCAACGCCAGCACCCCCACAGCCCGCTTTGGCCTGAGTTGGTTTCTGCCGGCGATCCGAAAGCACCGCAACAGCCTGATCCAGGTGGTGGTGGCGAGCTTCTTTGTTCAGCTGCTGGGGCTGTTCAACCCGCTCCTGATCCAACAGATCATTGATGCAGTCATCAGTCAGGGAAATTTCGCCAGCCTCAATGTGCTGGGCACCCTGCTGGTGGCAATGGCTCTGGCCCAGGCCCTGATGGGGTCTCTGCGCACCTACCTCTTCTCTGACACCACCAACCGGATCGACATCTCCCTCGGGGCGACGATCATCCACCACCTGTTGCGGCTGCCCCTGGGCTATTTCGCCAAGCGCCCTGTTGGGGAAGTCAGCAGCCGGATCAGTGAACTGGAAAAGATCCGCCGCTTCCTGACCGGGACAGCCCTCACGGTGCTCCTGGATGCGGTGTTTTCGGTGATCTACATCGCCGTGATGCTGCTCTATTCGGTGCAGCTCACCTTCTGGGCGCTGGCGGTTTTGCCCCTCTTTGTGGCCCTCACGATGGGTGTGGCCCCGATCATTCGCCGGCAACTCAGGCAACAAGCGGAAGCCAACGCCCGAGTGCAAAGCCACCTGGTGGAAACCCTCTCCGGCATGGAAACCGTGAAGGGGCAGGGGATGGAACTCCCGAGTGAATGGCGCTGGGAGCAGCTCTATGGAGGCCAGATTCAGGCGGGGTTCCGCAACACTGTCACCAGCACCGCTGCCGGATCAGCCAGTCAGTTTCTCGAGCAGATCTCCGGACTGTTAGTGATCTGGGTGGGGGCCACCTTGGTGCTCAAAGGCGAGCTCACCCTTGGCCAATTAATCGCTTTTCGAATCCTCTCTGGCTATGTGACCAGCCCTCTGCTGCGTCTCGCAAGCCTCTGGCAGAACTTCCAGGAGACGGCTCTCTCTCTCGAGCGACTGTCGGACATCGTCGATCACCGCGAAGAGATTGAGATCGCCGGAGAAAACCTGCCACCACTCCCCCCGATCCAGGGATCGATTCACTACGAAGGGGTGAACTTCCGCTTTGCCAGCAGTGGGCCTCTGCAACTGCTCAACGTGAGTTTTGAGATCAAACCCGGGGAGTTCGTCGGGATCGTGGGCAGCAGTGGCTCCGGCAAAAGCACCCTGCTCAAGCTGCTCACCCGTCTGTTTGATCCACTGGAGGGAACGATCCGCGTGGATGGCTACGACATCTCCAAGGTGGATCTTTACTCCCTGCGTTCTCAGATCGGGGTGGTGCCCCAGGACAGCCTTCTGTTCGATGGCACCGTGCAGGCCAACATTGCCCTGACCCGGCCTGAGGCCGACTTCGAGGAGATCTGCGGGGCAGCCCAGGTGGCCTGCGCCCATGACTTCATCCAATCGCTCCCGGCTGGCTACAGCAGCTCAGTTGGAGAACGAGGAGCAGCCCTATCGGGAGGCCAACGGCAGCGTCTGGCCATCGCCCGGATGGTTCTCAAGCGCCCTCGTTTGCTGGTAATGGATGAGGCCACGAGCGCCCTCGACATCGACACGGAGCGGCAAGTCACCAGGAACCTTGCCGAGGTGTATCGCGGCAGCACGGTGCTGTTCATCACCCATCGTCTCGGCAGCTTGCGCCATGCCGATCGAATCCTCGTCATGCATCAAGGCGCCCTGGTAGAGCAGGGTTCCCACAGCGAGCTCATGGCCCTGGGCGGTCGCTACGCCACCCTCTACCAACAGCAGGAGGCTGGTCTGGAATGAGGCCGCCAGACGAGAGGTCCATCACACCCCCCGGACAAGGGGGATCCCTCGCCCCACTGGAGCACCAGGAGGTGCGCTACAAAGCCGCCCCTACCTGGGTTCGCGCCCTGCTCTGGGCCATGGTTGGAACGGTGGGCTTTGGCTTTGTATTTGCTTGCATCGCCCGCATAGATGAGGTGGTAACAGCCACTGGTGAACTTCAGGCCCTGGGAGCGGAACGGCCAATCAAGGCCCCGGTACCCGGTGTGGTGAGCGTGATCTCAGTGCGGGAAGGGCAACTGGTGGATGAAGGCCAGGTACTCCTGCAATTCGACCCGGACGTGAACAACAAACGGCTCGTCTCCCTCAAGGAACAGGAGCGGCTGGAACAGGGCCGCCTCAAGGAGCAAAACCAGGCCTTCCGAGCCAGGGAGGAGAGCCTGGCGGCCAAACTCACGAGCCTGCGGGCCACCTACAGCACCGAGAAAGAAATCCTTAGTCGCGTGGCCCCCCTGGCACAAAAGGGAGGGATCCAGATCGTTCAGTATCTCCAGCAGAAAAACAGGTTGCAGGAGCTCCAATCGGAGATTGCCCAGGCCGAGGCCAATCGCCGGGAGGTGCAGTCAGAAGCCCTGAAGGCACGGCAAGAGATTCTCAAGGAGCTATCGAACATCGAACGCCAACTGGTGGAAACCGAGAAAGCCAGCGAGTACGAATCGCTCCGATCACCCGTGAAGGGGCGTGTGTTTGATCTCGTTCCCGCCAGCCGTGGTTATGCGGCCGCCAACGGCGAGACCCTCTTGAAAGTGGTCCCGGAGGGGTCCCTGGAAGCGAAGGTCTTTCTCACCAACGCTGATGTGGGTTTCGTAAAGCCCGACATGCGAGCCCAGATCAGGGTGGATGCCTATCCCTTCACCCAATTCGGAGACATTCCGGGCGTGCTGCGATCCGTGGGAGAGGAAGTGCTCCCCGCTGACCCGCAGAATCCCCAACCCCGTTTCCCTGCGATGGTTGCCCTTGAGCGGCAATACCTCGAGCGCAACGGCAAGCAATACGCCGTGAAGCCCGGGCAAAGCGTCTCAGTGAATCTGATCGTCAGAGATAAACCTGTGATCAGCCTGCTCACTGATGCGGTCGAAAAAGCATGGGATGCCCTCAGAGGCATCAAGTCGGAGCGCAATTAAGTCTCAGGCCACCGCCATGGCCAGTTCCGTGCGGTTGCTCACCTTGAGCTTTCGGAAAAGCCGGTGCAGATGACTTTCGACCGTGCGTTGCGAGAGACACAGGAGGTCCGCAATGGCTTTGTTGCTCCGGCCCTCCCGGAGCAATTCGATCACGCGGTGCTCTGCTTTGGTGATCGGCAGCGCATCATCGGGTTGGACGGCCTGACGTCTGAGCTGATGGCACTCACGCAATTCATGGGCCAAGAGCTGCAAAGGGTGATGCTTGCGGCTTGACTGTCGCCTCGAGGTGCGCAGAGAAACCGCCGAGAGAACCGACAAGCCCCGATGGGGAGGACAAACGTCGTGCTGCAGCAGATGCCAAAGCTCGATCGGATCATGGGGCGGCTCAGTGTCTGGCAGGGGAAGAGCCTTCAGGCGACCCACCGCCCGGGCCAGCTGCCGAACTGCGTCATGCCAACAGCCATAGGCGAGGACATGCAACTGCTCGAGCTGCAGGCGGTCTCGGACCGCACGGCGAATCAACACGTCGGGATCGACCACGACGACAACGTCGTGATGCACAACAACGATGGTTCCGGGCATTCAAATGGGAGAAAGAACAGATTCCCAAGTACCGGAAGCTACCCAAGGGCAACGCCCATCCCACCGGTGAGACCAGTCAACAAGCAGCCCAAAAGAACTGTCAAGGCAAATTCCTAGGCATCAATACTTAAATCCGCAGAAAAAGTGAATTATTAAATCGCGAGAGAATAATCAAATCCCGCTTTATGGCCACAAGAGATAAAACTCTGGCGAGAGGGAAGTACACATCACCAGCCAATCCCAAAGGCAAGTTGAAGCCACCAGTGCTAGACCAGGAGCAGAGATCCGCCCAAGGTCTCTATATGGAGCAGTGCCCCAAGCACTGCTCTTTTTTTTGGGCCAGAAGAAAGGCAAAACACCAGAGAACGTCTGCAGCAGAGTGCCTCAAGGCATTACAGCCACTAAAGCAAGGCAGGGAAAGCAATGAGAGACCTCTGCTGATTCGGCGGCAGGGGAAAGGGCCTTGCGTAGAAGCACTGAATTTCAAGCAAGCTGCAGACCAAGACCTTGCGGAGCTGGCAGGGCAATGAAGATGCTCGTGTCATCGGTCTTGGGCAGGCGCTTGACGCCTTGACCGCATCCACCAACTGCGACAGATCAGCAGCCTTGGGCAGACGCCTTACGCGTCTTGGCCGCTGAGAACACCGCAACCGTTGGCGGCAATCACTGTTCACCCCTGATCACCCCATCCGATCCGGCCCTCCGCCGCGATTGGTCCGGTGAGTTGCGCGATGGGCACTTGGGCGCGCCAGGGGGCTTTGCATCTCAAAGCTCAATTCCCATGGCTTCAAGCACGAATTTTTCCGCATCCGCATCGAGCAATGGCGGTGGCTGGCAACGCATCCGAAACTCGCGGGGGCGCTGGACCTGGCAGTGGGCAACTCCTAACGCCACCGCCGTTGGCCTCAGCAATCAAAAACTGCACATCAGCAGCGATGCACTCAACATCTCTGCTCATGCCAACGCTGGTCAAAACGGAACTGCCCGTGCGACAGGCATCCTGAACAGCGACATCACCTTCAGCGGCTCGAAGGTCAACATCAGCACCTATGCCGTAGGGCGCGATGCCTATTCCATCGGGATGGATGGCTCCCGCCTAAGCCTGCTGGGCAACGACAACAAGCTGGTGAACATCAGCGCGACCTCGCGGGTGTACGGCTATGACCCAGCGTGGGGCCTCCGCAATTCCAGCCTCAGTACACAAGGCGGTAACGACACGATCAAGATCAAGGCTGATGCCGCAACCCTGAGTGGGAATGTCTTCAACTCACAGATCCTGGCAACGGGTCTGGAGCGGAGCAACCTGAGCACCGGCGCCGGTAACGACACGGTACTCCTGGACGTGCTGGCCAATGGCGGCCGCGGAAGCCAGAGCTCTAACTCCAATTACAGCTACAGCTATGGCGGCAAATGGAGCAACAACTCCAGTGGCAACTGGGGTTACGGCGGCAACTACGGCTATGGAAATCGGAACTACTCCTACTCCAATAGCTATGGCTACCGCTCAAGCTATAGCCAGGCCTACAGCACTGAATACAGCTACAGCTATAAGAGCAACTACAGCTGGCAGAACACAGACCGGCGAATGGGCGAAGCCTTCGGTCTCGTCGGCTCGCAGATCGATCTGGGCAGCGGCAATGACCTTGCCATCCTGAATATCCAAGGCAACAACCTGGCCAAAGGCCTCAGCGGCTCCATTCTGCTAACGGACTCAGGCGATGACCAGCTGCACATGAATGTGCTGGCCAATGGTGAAAGCTCCTGGGGCAGCAGCGGCAGCTCTTCAGGCAACTACAGCTACATCAGCAAGGGGTATTCCATTGGCAACTCCTCCTACTGGGGGAACTACAGATACAGAGATCGCTGGGGCTCGAGCAGCACCAGCAACTACCTCGGCAACAACTCCTGGAACAACAGCTGGAACACCAACACCAAATCCAGCTGGGATAACCAGTGGGAAAACCGCTCCATCTATCGTTTTGGCCAAGCCGTAGGTGCTGAGAACAGCAGCCTTGACCTCGGGAGCGGTAATGACGCTGCTTCGCTCTCCGTTGTCGGCGGTGAAACCGCCAAGGGCCTTGTCAACAGCGCTTTCGAGAGCGGAAGCGGCAATGATGTTTTTGAACTGTCGGTGCACGCCGAAGGGGAAAACAGCAGCATCAATCGTTCCAGCTACACCAGCAGCTATGACCATCGCTCTGTCGGCAGCTACAGCAGCAAAGGCTTCTCCGTCGGAAGCTATGGCTACAGCTATGGCAACTCATACGGAAGCTATGGCAGTTATCTCAGCAGCTGGGACTCCAACGGCAGCTACGACCGTGATGTGACCAACCGCTACCAGTACAGCCAGGACTACTCCCGCATCAATCGTTATGGCTCAGCCATTGGCGCTGAGCGTTCAACCCTAAGAACGGGTGAGGGGAACGACACGCTGCTGCTGGATGTTGTCGGGGGCAGCGAGGCCGTCGGGCTGCGCAACAGCACGCTGGATAGCGGCAGTGGTGATGACCTGCTGGCCTTCAATGTGAAAGCTGAAGGCGAGAACAGCTCGCTCAACCGCTACAGCTACAGCACCAGCTACGACATCGACTCGAGCAACACCTGGAGTTCGAGCTCGGTTTACTCCAGAACGTATGCCTACAGCTACGGCGGCTGGTATAGCGGCTATGGCTCCTATTCCGGCAGCTGGAGCAGCAAGGGCACCAGTGAGCAAGACATGGTACGCACCTACAACTATGTCTATGACAGCTCTTCAATCAACCGCTACGGCACTGCGATTGCAGCAGACAACAGCTCCATCACCAGCGGAGAAGGCAACGACACCGTTGCCATGGATGTACTGGGTGGCACGGAAGCCATCGGCCTGCGCAACTCAAGCCTGAGCACCGGTGCAGGCTCTGATCTGGTCTCGATCTCAACAGTGGCTGAAGGAGAGAGTGGCTACCGCTATCTCAACCAGGGCAGCTACAGCTACAGCGGCAGCTCGTCAGGGAGCTATAGCAACAGCTACAGCTGGGCAGGAAGTTATGGCGTCCGCAGTGGCTGGGGCAACTGGAGCAGCGCGTACTCCTACAGCGGCAGCTATGGCTACCAATGGAACTGGAGTGGTCGCGCCGCCAACAGCTGGAACTACAGCTACAACAGCGGCATGCGCGCCACCGGCGATGCCACGAGTGTTCAAAACTCCAGCATCGATACTGGCAGCGGAGACGACAAGGTGGTGATCAGCGCCTTTGGCACCCGCTCGAGCATGGCACTGAACAACGCCTCCATCAGCACCGGTGAAGGCAACGACAGCGTTTTGATCGATGGTGACATCAGCAATAGCCGCATTGACACAGGCAGCGGCGATGACACCGTCGTTCTCTTGGGCGGTGGCATTGCTTCCGTCTTCGGAGGAGAAGGGAATGACTCCCTGATGGCTAGCTCCGGGAACAACACACTCGATGGTGGATCGGGGAACGATGTCCTCATCGGCGGCTCCGGCAACGACACCTTGATCGGCGGCATTGGCGATGACATCCTCGAGGGTGGCCTTGGTCAAGACATCCTCAGGGGCGGGGAGGGGCGAGACAAGTTCGTCCTCAACAGCGGAGAAGGGTTCAGCACCATCGTCGACTTCCAAGCGGGCTGGGACAAAGTGCTCATCGGCAGTGGCGATGCCGTCACGGCGAAATACACGGCCCAAGACACCCTTCTTTTCGCTGGATCCGATCATCTCGGAACCATCTTCAACGCAAAACTGATCGAGCAAGAGAAGGGGGTGTGGGGCTCAGTGCTCAGACCTGTTGCCTAATTCCCTATTCATTACTCAAACGTCCCCCTGGCTTCCGCCAGGGGGCTTTTTTATGGCTACAGCTCACGAGACGTTCAACATCAGATCGGCAACCAAAGCTCGCCATAGCCTTCAGTATTTTCACTGAAAAACAGCATCTTCAAGGGCCAATTGCTCGCTTAGGAAAGACGTATCAGTCAGATTGACTCCATCGACCTTGGGCAGGCGTTCTGAACGCCTTGGTCGATACCACCAGCTGCTTGGGGCGGCTGGTTTATGAGCAGCGATTCAGCAGCAGCTTTCTGCAGCGATTGGTTGTTCAGCTGCGGTTATTGCACCCAATGGCGGCGACGCCATTTCTCGATTCGAGTCCTTGGGCGGTAGCGATAACCCAGTTCTTCTGACCCACTCCACGGGCGAACCAACGCCCACTTCCCCTAATGGCTTCCACTTCAGTCACCACTGCTGGTCTCAACCTGCTGTCTGGCGGTGATTTTGAACTCAACTGGGTGATCCGCGGCACCGAATGGAGCAACGGAGCAATCCCCAGTGGCTGGCAAGCGATTAGCACCAATGTCGCCAGTGGCTCTGGCTCCTCCGGAGCGGCTGCAAGCGAGATGGTGGCAATCCAACGCCAAGTGAGCAGCCAGGCCGACCAGGCCTACGCCCTGCGCATGCAGTTTCCTGATGCCCTCCCGAAGGGCGCTGAACTGCGCATCGAATGGGCTGGGGAAGAGGTCGCCCGCTTTGATAGCGCCTCGATTGGCAGCTACCAGAGCCACACCCTGATGCTTCCCGGCATCGATGGTGGAGCCCTGCTCAAGCTGATCACCAACCGAGGTGTGGCATTTGGGTCGCTTAACGGGTTGGGCCTGTGGGCTCAACCCGACGGGGCACGTCCCCTCTCCCTGCCCGCCAGGGCCAAGGTGGGGCAATCGCTGGTCGCCAACACCGACTCCATCGCTGATGTCGATGGCCTTGGGGATTTCAACTACCAGTGGCAGCGCAAGGACACCACCACCCAACAGTGGGTCGATGTGGAGGGCGGCAATCAAAAAAACCTCAAACTCGACCAGAGCCTCGTCGGCTCACAACTGCGCGTTGAGGTGGGCTACATCGATGAAGACGGCTTCCAGGAAGTCCTCGTCAGCCAAGCCACCGAAAACATCCAGAACGCCAACCGCGCTCCCAGTGCCGGTGGGATCAAACAACTGCAAGCCGGCCAAGAGGATCAGAGTGTTCTGATCACAGCCGCGGATCTCCTCGCA
Source organism: Cyanobacteria bacterium M_surface_10_m1_298 (assembly GCA_016882485.1). Classification (GTDB taxonomy): domain Bacteria; phylum Cyanobacteriota; class Cyanobacteriia; order PCC-6307; family Cyanobiaceae; genus Vulcanococcus. Next base: position 2,593 of record VGPT01000027.1, on the reverse strand, counting down.
GGCAGCAATGATCTCGATGGCGACAGCCTCAGCCTGCGCAGAGTGCAACTTACATCTGGCCAGGGCAGCCTGAGCCGCGTCGATGACAGCACCTGGCGCTACACCCCGATCGACAACTGGTTCGGTGAGGTCAACCTCAGCTATCAGATCAGCGACGGCAAAGCCATCGCGAAAGCCAGCGCCAGCTTGCTGATCGAGGCGGTCAACGATGCACCGACCGCATCGACCGTGACCCTGAGGGCGATCGAGGAAGACAGCGTCGCCCTGATCAGCGAAGCAGATCTGCTGACAACAGCCAAAGACATCGATGGTGATGCCCTCTCGATCAACGGGCTCCAAGTTCTGGAAGGAGATGGCACCCTGAGTCAGAACGCAAACGGCAGCTGGAGCTTCACACCAGATGCCAACTGGAATGGGGCGGTCCGCCTGGGCTACAGGGTCAGCGACGGCAATGGCGGCTCCGTTGAGGTCGCCGCGAACCTGAAGGTTGATCCGGTCAATGACGCCCCGGAGTTGACCGGCGAGATGGCCGTCCTGGCCGATGGCCGCGAAGACCGGACGATCACAATCCTGGCCGCGGATCTACTGAAGGGTTTCACGGATCCCGATGGCGATCCCCTGCAGGTGATCAACCTGCGCGTCAGCGAAGGTGAAGGCTCCCTCGAGGCCAGCGGCAAGGACTCCTGGGTGTTCACCCCAGGCAAGGATTGGAGCGGCACCGTCAGCGTTGACTATCAAGTCAGCGATGGCGAGCTGATCTGGAAGAACGCCTCCCTTGGAGGGGAAGCCAAACAGATCGATGGCACCGACTTTGAAACCGCCGACTGGAGCTTCACCGGCGATGGCGGGGTCTACCTCGATGAAGTGGAGGGCTGGACGCCCCCGGAAGGCGAAAAGATTGAACTGAAAAACGAACGCGATAAGAGCGGCCAGGCTGCCAGCGGCAAGCAGTTCATTGAGCTGAACACCGACCCCCTGGGCTTCTTCCCCGATGCCAGTGGGATCTTCAAGGACATCGAAACGGTTGAGGGGCAGAACTATGTCCTGAGCCTTCAGTACGCCGGCCGGGCCGGCTACGACGAAGAGGTCAACCGCTTTGAAGTTCTGATCGATGGCGTCAGCCAGGGGATTTGGAGCCAAAACAACACCACCGCCCAAGCCGGCGACTCCAGCTGGGGCGGGGTGCACAACTGGGAAACCATCAGCCTGAACTTCACGGCCACCAGCTCCGCCACCAAGGTGGAACTGCGAGAAGCCGGCACCGATCTGCCCTTCGGCCGAGGGGTGCGCATTGACGACATCAAGATCGAAAGCATCACCTCCCTGATGCCAGCCGATACGGCGCGCCGAAGCTTCGTGATCATTGCTGGCAATGACATCCCTGAGCTCACCGGCACGCAGGCCGTGCTGGCCGATGGTCAGGAGGATGTGGCCTACACGATTGCAGCGGCTGATCTGCTGCAGGGCTACACCGATGCCGATGGCGACAGCCTCAGTGTTGACGGACTGAGCAGCTCCGTTGGTTCACTGACCAACAACAACGACGGCACCTGGACCCTGAGCACCCATCAGGATTTCAACGGCCAAGTTGAGCTGAGCTATTCCGTCATCGACGGCGAAGGCGGAAGTGCTGATGGCAGCAAGACCTTCCAGCTCACTCCAGTGAATGATGCACCGGTGGTTTCTGACGATGTCTCCCTCGGCTCGATCGATGAGGACAACTCCTTCTCCTTCACCGCAGCTCAGCTCCTCGCTAACGCTTCCGACGTTGACGGTGACACACTCTCCGTCATCAACCTGACCGTCGACCCGCAGCTCGGCTCCATTACCGATCACGGCGACGGCTCCTTCACCTTCAATCCAACCAAAGACTTCAACGGAGATGTTCGTTTCTCCTTTGATGTCTCCGATGGACAGGGTTCATCCGACCCGTATAACGCCACCATCAGTGCAACCGCTGCTGGCGCCAACCTCACCGTTAACCCCGTCAACGACGCTCCAACCGTCACAGGTGACGTCAGCCTCGGCTCCGTCGATGAGGACAACTCCTTCTCCTTCACTGCAGCTCAGCTCCTCGCTAACGCTTCCGACGTTGACGGCGACACACTCTCTGTCATCAACCTGACCGTCGACCCGAAACTCGGCTCCATCACCGATCACGGCGACGGCTCCTTCACCTTCAATCCAACCAATGACTTCAACGGGCATGTCGCGCTCTCCTACGAAGTCAGTGACGGGAAGACCGTGGTGAAGAACCCGGTTACAACGCCTCCAATCGGCGGGCCCACTCCTCCAATCAATCCTCAGCCACCCAGCGGAGATCCCCAGGCCATCGTCACTCCGGCATCGATGCAGATCGATGAAGCCGGGTCGCTACAAGCGCAGATCAAGGTCAACGGGATGGATGCAGGCAGCACCGTCTTCTGGACCCTACGTGGTGAACACATCACCAGCAGTGATTTTGCAAACGGCCAAATCGAAGGCAGCTCAATCCTGAATGCCGATGGCTCCTTCAGCCTCAACCAAGCGCTGAATGCCGACCGATTCTCTGAAGGGATCGAGCGTTTCCGGATTCAGATCTTCGCTGATGCCG